>PUMS01000007.1 GCA_003551485.1 Phycisphaeraceae bacterium
CGATGGCCGCCCACGCCGGCGGCTGGGTGCTGCACGAACACCCCCAACTCGTGGCCGAATACCAGCAGCACCGCGAGGTCTACATCGAGGCCCACGGCTGGCAGGAAGGCTCGGCGGCCCAACAGAAGTTTGAGCGCCGGCTGATGCGGAACGATGCACTGGGGGCGTATGGCTTCAGCAACGTCTTCGGCTCCGTGCTGGTGGCGATCACACTGCTCGCCGCCGGGCTGCTCTACGGCCTGAGCGGCCGGGCAAGGGCCGGCGCCATGGCGGTGGTGGCGCCGACGCTTCTGGCCGGCGCGGTGGCGGCGGTGCTGACGCGCTCGCGCGGGGCACTGGTGGCGGGTGCGGTGGCCGCGCTGCTGCTTGTGGCATGGGGCTGGTGGCGGGGCGCGCGCGGGCGACTGACGGCACCGTTGCTGGCCGTGAGCACGGTGGCGATGGCGCTGGCGGGGATCATCCTCATCGGCTTGCTGGCGACGGCGCGGCCGGATTCACCCTGGCTGAGCATGATCTTTCGATTCCACTACCTGCTGACCTCGCTGCGTATCTTCGGCGAGCAGCCGCTGCTGGGCACCGGGCCCGCGCTGTATCAGGATGCCTTCGCCCGGCTCAAACCCCCCGACAGTCCCGAAACCGTCACCAGCAGCCACAACGTGTTCCTCGACTACATGGCCATGCTGGGGCTGCTGGGCCTGGCCTGGGCAGGACTGCTTCTGGGCTGGCTCTGGTCGGCGGCGCGCGGCCTGGCCGCGCCCTCGCGGCGCGATGAGGATGCGGCGGTCGGCGCTACCATGCCCGGCCCGAAGTCGGGCCCGCTGACCATCCGCGGCGGCGACCTGCTGGGTGCGGCCACGATCGCACTGCTGGTGCAGGGGATGCGGGCGATACTCGAGTTCGACGCCAACTGGCCGTTCGGTGCGTGGCTGATCGGCCTGGTGGGCTTCATCCTGGTGATGACGCTGCTGCTCAGCGGCGGGTGGCTTTCGGGGGTGGGGATGCGACTGGGACTGCTGGCTGCGGCCGTGGCGGTGCTGATGCACAACCAGATCGAGATGAGCTTCTTTCAGTTCGCCTCGGCGACGATGATGTGGCTGATCGTGGCCGCGGCGTGCGCTGCCGGTGCGGGCCCGCCGCGCGCCCCCCATCCCGTGGAGGCCGGTCGCGGGCATCGCCCCCGGTGGCGGGCGTTGGCCGTGCCCGGCGCAACGGCGCTGGTGGCGGTGGTGCTGGCGGTGGCCGTGGCGGTGCCGGTCAGCCGCTATCAGGTGGCGCTTCGCGAGGCGGCGGTGGCCTGGCGGATGGGCGATGCCGATGCAGCCACCGCCGCGCTGGCGCGGGCTTCGGCGGTCCTGCCCACCATGCCCGCGCCCTGGCGCGAGCGGGCCGGCATCGAGCGCGAGGTGGCCCATGCCCTGCGCGCCCACCCGGACCGGCAGGCGCAGGCCCGCGAGTGGTCACAGCGTGCCATGCGGACGCTGGATGAGGCCATTGCCCGCAGCGCTGCCACCACCTCGATGCACCGCCAACGCGCGGCGATGCAGGCCCAACGGGGCCGGCGCGAGGCCGACCCCTCCATGCTCGAGGCCGCCGCCGAGCGCCTCGAGGCCCTGCGGCCCCGCATCCCCCACGACCCGCAACTGCCCCTCACCCTCGGCGACCTCTACTGGGAACTGGGCGACTACGACCGGGCCCGGCGCCGCTACCGCCAGGCCCTGCAAATCAGCGATGACCTGTGGCTTGACCCCGCCGACCAGCTCAGCGCCCCACACCACGAACGCATCGAGAACCGACTGCGCCACACGCCGCCCGCGGAAGAACGGCACTGAGATCGCCGGCGCCCGCCGGGCGAGAACTGACCCGGGGCGGTCAACCGCCGAAAGCGCCGGGCCCTTCGCTACCGTAGAGGGTCACGTAGACGTCACGCAGGAACGTGGCCAGGAAGAAATTGCTGACAATGATGGCGATGAAGCTGATGACGAAAGCCTCGGTGGTGGCGCGGCCGACGCCGGCGGCGCCGGGCTGGCAGGTGAAGCCCTTGTAGGTGCTGATCAGCCCGATCCAAAGGCCGAAGACCAGCGCCTTGGCCAGGCCGGTAAGCAGGTCGTAGGCATCAACGAAGCGGCTGGTGAACTCCCAGTATTCGGTGGCGTTGACCCCGTAGCCGTGGACGGTGACCAGGTAGCCGCCGAGGATGCCCAGCACGTTGGAAAACACCGTCAGCATGGGCACCATCAGCACGCAGGCCACCACCCGCGGCACCACCAGGTGGGCGACCGGGTCCACGCCCATGGCGCGCATGGCATCGATCTGTTCGGTGACGCGCATCGTGCCGAGTTGGGCGCTGAAGGAGCCGCCGACGCGCCCGGCGATCATCACCGCGGCCAGCACCGGGCCGATCTGCTTGACCACGGAGATGTTGATCACCCCCCCGATGCGGCTTTCCTGGCCGATGGCTGCGAACTGCGAATACATCTCGACAGCCAGCACCATGCCCACGAACGCGCCCACGAGCATGACCACCGGGATCGAGCGCGTGCCCACCTCATAGAACTGCGGCATGATCAGGTGCGGCCTTGCCCATCGCGTGCCGGCGGTGACCGTGGCCTTGGCCCCCGCCCCGGCGAAGCGCACGAACTCCCCGAAGCCCTCGAGGTGGCCGATGATCGTGTCGCCAAGGATGGAAAGGCGCTGTGGCAGCATGACAGATGCAAGTGTACCGCCACGGCGTCAGCCCGTCATCGCCGCAGGTAAGGGCGGATTCAGAAGGGTGTGCCAACCAGTCCGCCCCCCAACGTGTAGGGTGGAGGCCGAAGAAACCCAACACACCGTCCGAACCTGCCCTCACCCCAGTCCTTTCCCGGTGGGAGAGGGAGTCGGAGCCGCCGCCGCGGGGGCGGCCACGGGGCTGGCCAGTTGCTCGTAGGCCCAGAGGATGAGTTGTTCGGTCTGCTCCCAGCCGATGCAGGCATCGGTGATCGACACGCCGTAGCGAAGTTGGCTGAGGTCCTCGGTCAGGGCCTGGTTGCCCTCAGACAGGTTCGACTCGACCATGAGGCCGATGAGGTTGTCGTTGCCGCCGCAGCGCTGTTCGATGACGCTTCGGAAGGCGATCTGCTGGCGTTCGGCCTTCTTGGCGGCGTTGGCATGCGAGCAGTCGACCATGAGGTTGGGCTCGAGGCCGGCCTTTTCGGTCAGGCGCGCGGCCTCTGCGACATCTTCGGGGTTGAAGTTGGTCCTGCCCCCCCCGCCGCGCAGGATGGGGTGGCCCCAAGGGTTGCCGCGGGTGTGGATCATGGTCAGACGGCCCCCATCGTCGACCCCGAGGAAAGCGTGTCGGCCCCGCGCGGCTTTCATCGCATCCAGCGCGACCTGAAGGTCACCGCCGGTGCTGTTCTTGAACCCCACGGGCATGGACAGGCCGCTGGCCATCTGGCGGTGGGTCTGCGACTCGGTGGTCCGGGCGCCGATGGCCGTCCAGGCCACCAGGTCGGCCACGTACTGTGGCGTGAACGGATCGAGCAGTTCGGTCGCGGCGGGCAGCCCCATCGCGTTGATGGTCAGCAGCAGCCGCCGCGCCCGCCGAAGACCCTCGGTAATGTCGAACGAGCCATTGAGGTGCGGGTCGTTGACCAGACCCTTCCAGCCCACGGTGGTGCGGGGCTTTTCAAAGTAGACCCGCATGACGATGAAAAGCCGGTCGATCACCTGCCGCCGCAGGGCGCTCAAGCGCTGGGCGTACTCGATCGCCGCCTGTTCATCGTGGATCGAACAGGGCCCCACGATCAGCAGCAGGCGCCGGTCGGTGCGCTTGAGTATCTGCTGGATGGTCTGGCGGCCTTCAACGGTGGTGCGGTTGGTCGCGGCGGTCTGGGCCAGTTCGTCGCGCAACTGCTGGGGGCTGACCAGGCCGACGGCGGCATCGACGTTGAGGTCCTTGGTGGGCTCCATCGGGGCCCAGCCGGCGTCGGGTTCAGCCTCGGGCTCGGCACCGGACCATCCGACATTCTTCTCAGGGGCTTGCATGGGGTGTATTCCTTCAATCCATCGCGGGCGCCGGGGTGCCACCGGCGGCTTGTCCACCAGTGCCTTACCCGACTCCAGGAGCATTGGCTGGCAGGCAGCCAGTGGCACCAGGCACCTCGGGGTTGGCTGCGCTCCCTCTCAACACGGTCCCGGCGGTGTCACGCGTAGCCTGTATTTTAGACCCTGACGGCGCCACAATGCCACCGGCGGGCCGCC
>PUMS01000253.1 GCA_003551485.1 Phycisphaeraceae bacterium
CACGTGCTCGTCGGCGGGCGGATCGCCAAGACCGGCGGCAAGGAACTGGCCCATCAGCTCGAGGCCGAAGGTTACGCCAGCTTTGAAACCCAGCCGGCCGGCGCCGGCGCCTGAGGCCAAGGAGACTGTTGCACATGACGACCCTGACCGATATCCAGACCGGCACGCTCGAGACCCTCGCCCAGGCCGCGCGCCCGGCCGGCAACGGCGCAGCGCCGCCCTGGCTGACCGACCGCCGCCGCGCCGCCCGCGAGCGGTTCAACCAACTCGGCCTGCCCGCCAGCCGCGATGAGGACTGGCGGCAGACCAACCTCGATCCGCTGCGCCAGGCTGAGTTCGCCTTCCCCGCGCCCCCGCCGCGCGACGATGCCGCGGCCGACCCCACGGCCATCGGCCGCATCGACGGGCTCGATGCCTGGCGGCTGGTGTTCATCAACGGCCGCTTCGCGCCATCGCTGTGCCACCTCGAGGGGCTCGATGAGCGGGTGACGGTGCTCAACCTCGCCGAAGGCCTCGAGCAGGCCGAGGCCCTGGTCGGCGAGCACTTCGACCAGCACGTGGGCCACGAGGATGACGCCTTCGCCCTGCTCAACACGGCGATGATGGACGACGGCCTCTACGTGCACGTGCCCGACGGCGCGGTGCTCAGCAAGCCGCTGCACGTGGTCTACCACACCGAGGTCGCCGACCAGCCCGTGCTGACCAACCCGCGCAACCTCATCATCGTCGGCCGCGAGGCCCGCGCCACGATCATCGAGCACTTCGTCAGCGCCCAGCCCAGGGGCGCGGTGTACCTGACCAACGCGGTGACCGAGATCGTGGCCGATGAGGATGCGGTGATCGAGCACTACCGGCTCGAGGAAGAGAGCAGCGATGCCTTCCACGTCTCGAGCGTGGGCATCACGCAGCAGGGCCGGGCGGATGTGGCCTCGCACACCGTGCTTCTGGGCGGCCGCCTGGTGCGAAACAACGTGCGGCCGATGCTCGAGGGCGACTACTGCGAGTGCCTGGTCAACGGCCTCTACGTGCCCACGGCCAGGCAGCACATGGACAACCACATGCGCGTCGAGCACGTGGGCACCCACGGCGACAGCCGCCAGTTCTACAAGGGCGTGCTGCTGGATGAGGGTCGCTCGGCCTTCAGCGGCCGCATCGTGGTGGCGCAGACGGGCCAGAAGACCGATGCCAAGCAGACCAACGCCAACCTGCTGCTGTCGGACAAGGCCATGGCGCACACCAAGCCGCAGCTCGAGATCTACGCCGATGATGTCAAGTGCACCCACGGCGCCACCTGCGGCCAGCTCGATGACCGGGCGATCTTCTACCTCCAGAGCCGCGGCATTGACCGCACGACGGCGACGTCGATCATGGTCTTCGCCTTCGCCGCCGAGGCCCTGGAGCGCATGAAGCTCGAGCCGATCCGCGACCGCCTGGCCACCGCCCTGCTGGAGCGCCTGCCCGGCGGCGACCGCGTGCGGGCGGTGCTTTAGGGGTGCGTTGTCCTGTCGGGCGTGGGGTGCCACTGGTGGGTTGTTCACCAGTGCCCAGGCCCGACGTTGAGGGCACTGGCGGGCAAGCCGCCGGTGGCACCCTGCGGCCCACCGGATCGTGAACCGTTACGCATGGAGTTTGTGGCATGAGCCAGCACGACCAGCCCGACCAGGACAACCCGACGCCGCCCCCGCAGGGCGGCGATTCCGGCGGCGGCGGCGGCAGCGGCGGCTCCAGCGGCGATGCGCCCAAGCCGCACGGCAGCGGGCGCGGCGGAATCCCGGTGTCGGTGCGAAACACCGACAATCCCCAGCCGCGGCCGATCCTCGACTCGCCCCAGGCCCAGGTCGACCAGGCCGTCGATGATGCGGTCTCGCAGGTGCAGGGCGGCATCCGCGAGAAGATCACCGCCGCGATCAAGCAGGTCTACGACCCCGAGATTCCCGTCGACATCCACGAACTGGGCCTGATCTACGAGGTCAACATCGACCCGGACAACAACGTGCAGGTGGTGATGACGTTGACCTCGCCCAACTGCCCGGCGGCCCAGGAACTGCCCGTCTCCGTCCGCCGCGCTGTGAGCCGTGTGCCCGAGGTCAAGGATGTCGAGGTCGATATCGTCTTCGACCCGCCCTGGACACCCGAGAAGATGTCCGATATCGCAAAGATCACACTCGGGATGATGTAAACACCCCCTGCGATCGCCCCGCTGGCCCGCCGCGCAGCGCCAATCGATGCCCGAAGAGAAGCAAACCCGCCCGCTCCCGCACCGTTGATGTGTGGCGGGGGCGGCAAGGCGTCTGTGGACAACTGGCACCGCAACCGGCCGGGAGCTTCCGGGAACACCCAAGGCCATCCCGGACCGACGGAGACTTTCAGGCGGGACTTGCGGGGGCTTGCGGGGAGCTTGCGGGTGACTTCCGGGGACCTTCCGGGGGGGTATGATGGGGGCGTCATGCAGTTTGTCCGCACCAGCGAGGATCCGCGCATCGGGGCCATGCTCGAGATGCTGCGCGAGTTGAGCCGATGCGAGGACCCGCGCCAGGTGCTTCGCATCCTCAGCCGCGGCATCGTCAACCTCGGCGGGGAGCGCGGCTACATTTCGCTGTCGCTGCGCGACCTGGCGCCGGGGCAGTACCGCATCACGCGCAAGTACCCCAGCTTCACCGAAGCCGCTTTCGCCGAGCAGGAACACGACCCCTGGACCCACCGCGAGCGCCTGCCCATTTGCGAAGGCGGCCTGCTGGGCCGGATCATCGCCACCGGCGAGCCCATCGTCATCAACGAACTGGAAGTGCCCGACGACCCGGTCCTGGGCGACTTTCTCACGGGCTTCGGCTCGCTGGTGGCCATTCCCCTGTTCGATGAGGGTCAGCCGCTGAACTGGGCGGTGATGCTGTTTGGCGCCCCGCATTACGAGCTTGGCCGGCCGCTGGAGGAGGCCATCATGCGGGCCAACCTCGTCGGCGGCACGGTCAAGCAGAAGCACCTGATCCGCCAGCTCTCGCGTGCCAACAGCCACATCCGCCGTGAAATGCAGCGCATCGCCGACATCCAGCGCGCCCTGCTGCCATCGCAACTGCCCGCGATCCCCAACGCGGCCCTGGCCGCCAGCTACGAGACCTTCGACCAGGCCGGTGGCGACATGTACGATGTCATCCCCCTGGGCGGCCCGCTGCACGTCGGCCGCGACACATCCGCCGATGCCGACGGCCGCTACGCGGTCATGATCGGCGATGTCTCCGGCCACGGCCCATCCGCGGCGGTGATGATGGCCATGCTCCACGCCATCCTGCGGGCCTATCCCCGCCGGCCCGAGTCGCCCGGCGAGGTGCTCGAGCACGCCAACATGCACCTGACGGTCAAGAACATCGAGCAGACGTTCATCACCGCGTTCCTGGCCTTCTACGATCCGGCCACACGCGAGCTGACCTACGCCCGCGCCGGCCATCCCCCGCCGCTGCTGATGGGCCCGCGGCCGGGCACCATCGAACTGCTGGATGAAGTGGGTGAGATTCCACTGGGCATCTTCACCCACGTGCACTACCGCATCGCCCAGCGCACGCTCGAGCCGGGCCAGACCCTGGCGCTCTACACCGATGGCATCACCGAGGCCCGCGATGCAGACGGGCGGATGTTCGAGCTCGATGGCATCCTCACCGCCCTGCGCGACTGCTCGGGTGAGCCGCACTGCGTGATCGCCAACGTCCGCGATCACCTGCGCCGCTTCGAGGCCGGCCACCGGCCCCACGATGACCAGACCCTGCTCGCCTTTCAGGTCCTCAACCCGACCGATCCCACCACGCCCGCGATGGAGGCACCATGACCTTCGGCCAGTTCCACGACGATACCTGCGAGTTCATCATCACCGATCCGCACACGCCAAGACCCTGGCACAACTACCTGTTCAACGGCCAGTACCTGGCCAACCTGACCCAGCACGGGACCGGTGCCAGCTTCTGGCAGCCGCTGGGCGAGGGCCTGCGGGCCAACGTCACCGAGGACCGCGACGGCAGCGGCGGCCCGCGCTTCATCTACCTGCGCGACAATGAATCCGGCCAATACTGGGGCCTGAGCGGCGCGCCCGGTCCCGAGCCGCTGGAAGCCTGGCGATGCCGCATCGGCCTGGGCTATCAGGTCATCGAGACGCGGCAGTCCGGCATCGAGGCCGCCTGGACCCTGTGGGTGCCCCCGCCCGATGACA
>PUMS01000177.1 GCA_003551485.1 Phycisphaeraceae bacterium
CTGCTCGATCCCTCGCTCGACACCCGCGGCATCGAGCCCGACCCGGCCCTGCAACTGCCCACCGTCACCGACATCTGGCCAGGTGCCGAGTGGATGGAGCGGGAGGTGTACGACATGTTCGGCATCCGCTTCGACGGCCACGGCGACCTGCGCCGCATCCTCCTGTGGGAAGACTACCCCGCCCACCCGCTTCGCAAGGACTACCCCGTCACAGGCCGCGGCGAGCGCGAAAGCTACCGCATCGTCGACCGCGACAGCGCGTGAAACGGGGGCCTGTGCCGATGGCATCCCCGTTCAGCCGCCCGCGCGCATCGCAAGGGATCACCATCTTTCTGCAACGTGGCGTCTGGGCTGGTGTTTGCCCCATGAGCAGGTCCGGAGGGTCGCCCCGCAGGCACGGCCGCAGCTCGGCATTGCACACAACCTGCTGATATTCAGGGTCTTACAAAGAATCCCCGGATTGATGCCCGCGCGGAAGCCGATGGTATCGCAATGCCCCGGTCATCCGGCCGCGCTGCGGCGCGGCGACGGTGCATATCATGTCCCGATGCAAACAGATGACTACCTTGACGCCTACCGCCGCTCGCACGATCGACACGGCTCCGATTTCGAGGTCACCCTCTGGGCCAGCCCCCAGACCCAGCGCCGTCGCTTCGAGGTCATGGCACGCATGACCCGTCTGGCCGACCGGCGGGTGCTGGATGTGGGCTGCTCGCGTGGCGACATGGCCACGTTCATGCTCGAACGAGGCATCGACTTCGAGCACTACATCGGCATCGACGCCCTGGCCGAGGTCATCGAATACGCCCGCGGCCGCGACCTGCCGCGCTGCGAGTTCCACTGCGCGGATGTGCTGGATGACCCGCGGCCGATGATGCACGCCGGGGCCGAGGTGGTCTGCATCAGCGGCACGCTCAACACCATGAGCCAGGACCAGGCCCTGGCCCTGCTGGAGCAGGCCTGGGCCGCGGCGGGCCGGACGCTGATCTTCAACTTCCTCTCGGACCGTTGCGGCCCCGAAGCCCCGCCCCAGACCTACCCCGCCCGGCGCTTCGACACCATGGCCATGCTCGACTGGGCCCTGATGCAGACGCCCATCACCGCCCTGCGCCAGGACTACCTGCCCCACGGCCACGATGCCACCATCCTCATGCGCCGCTGGTGAATCTCCATGAGTGTCGCAGACGCCGGGGCGGATGCCTCACGGCGGCCGCGCGCATCCGGCCCACCCGATGCAGGTTATGGCATGCGGATGTAACAGGGCGGACGTGGCCCGGAGCATGACGGGCGGGCAGGGCGGTATGATCGGGGCGCACCCGGCACGTGGTCGGGGCGGGGGGATGTCGCGCGGCCGCGTTCGAAGCGCGAGACTGGCGATGATGGAGGCCTGATCCAGCATGGCGGCACTTGAGCACACGTTGCGGGCATGGTTCAAGGCGAGACCGGGGCTTGTACGGCTGCTGAGGCGTGCGATGCTGCTGATTCCGGACGTGGCGGTGACGCGGCACCTGGAGCCGATCGGGCGGCTGGCGTTCTCGCTGCGGCGGCATCGCTGGATGTTCCGCCGCGACTACTTCGCCGATCACCGCCTCTCATTCGCCCTGTTCCGCGCGATGGTGCGGCCGGGGGATGTGGTGCACGACGTCGGGGCCAACATCGGCTACTACAGCCGATTCATCCTCGCCGAGCTGGACCCGGCGTTTATCGTGGCCATCGAGCCGATGCCGGCCAACGCGGCGCTTCTGCGTCGGAACCTTCGGCCGTTCCGCCCCCGCCGCGCGATGGTGCTCGAGATGGCCCTGGCCGACCGCGAGGGCGTCGAGGACCTTCAGATCGACAACGTCCATCACGGCACGGCGGTGCTCGACCGGCTGACCGGTGGTGCCGCGGCCGCGGGCCGGCGCCTGCTGGGACTGGAGCCCTGCAAGCAACCGGTGGTGCTCGAAACGCTGGACAGGCTGGTGGCCGCCGGCCGCATCCCCGCCCCTCAGTTTGTCAAGATCGACACCGAGGGAGCGGAACTGATGGTACTCGACGGCGCCAGGGAGGTGCTGCGGTCGCATCGGCCGCGACTTCTGCTGGCCGCTCACGGCAAAGATGAGGCCCGCAGCACCATCGAGCGGCTCACCGGTCTGGGCTATTTGTGCGCCGGGGTGGTCCGGCGCAACCGCGGCCGCGTGGTCGAGCGCCTCACACCCGAAAGCGATCTGACGGGGGTGGACAACAACCTGATGTTCGCCCCGAGCCTGGACGACATCCGCCTGGATGCGGCTTCGTCGGCGGGCTTTGCCCTGTCGCGATCGCTGCCCTGAAAATAACTCCCTCTCCCTCTGGGAGAGGGCTGGGGTGAGGGCAGACATGCAGGACGGGTCCGAATCTGCGCTCACCCCCGGCCCCTCTCCCGCCCCCGGAAGGGGAGAGGGGGGAAAGAGTCCGACCTCGTTGCACCCACTTTCATCGTCGTGGGTGATGCGCCAGCCTCGTGAGACACTGCCATGAGCCAGAGTCCGATCAGCCGGGCGATGCTGATCCGTGCGTTGCACGACCTGCCATGACTGGTTGAACGCGGGGCACACGAGGTGTTTACGGCTCGGCGGGCGGGCTGGCAGTCCCGGAAGCGGGGTGAGCGGCCGTGCCCGGCGAGCCGGCCGCGGGGGAGGCGGGCGGCGCCGTGGGGACGGCAGCCGC
Organism: Phycisphaeraceae bacterium; assembly: GCA_003551485.1. GTDB lineage: Bacteria > Planctomycetota > Phycisphaerae > Phycisphaerales > Phycisphaeraceae > B1Sed10-187. Next base: position 2,689 of record PUMS01000177.1, read on the forward strand.
GGCTTCATTCCCGCCCTTCGACTTGCGGCCAAGTGCCGCAGCGCCCAGCTTCTTGCCCACCTCCCAGGCCGGGCCGGGAAAGCGGTGGCATTTGGCCACCACCTGGTCGAAGGCGGCGATGACCTGATCGGCATCGGCCTCGGTGAGCACCAGCGGCGGGATCAGCTTGATCACGTCCATCTGGTGGCCCGCCACCTGCGTCAGGATACGGTGATCGCTCAGCAGCGGCATGAGGATCGCCTGCGGGAACAGGCTGGCATCGAGCGTATGCAGCAGCTTCCAGCCCATCTTGAGGCGGAAGGAGCGCGGCGGGCCGAACTCGACACCGATCATCAGACCCTTGCCACGCACCTGCCTGACCATCTCGTAGCGGCCGACCATCGCCCCCAGACCCTCCATCAGCCGCCGGCCCACGCGCTCGGCGTTCTGCGCGATGCGCTCGTACTCGAGCACGTGCAGCGTGGCCAGGCCCGCGGCCATGGCCAGGTCGTTCTGCCCGAACGTGGTCGAGTGCACCACACAGCGGTCCATGCTCGAGAAGACCTTCTTGTATATCCACCGCTTGCACAGCACCGCGCCCACGGGCACGTAGCCGCCGGAGAGGCCCTTGGCCGTGATGAGGATGTCCGGCTCGATGCCCCAGTGCTCGCAGGCGAACATGCGGCCGGTACGGCCGAAGCCGGTCTGCACCTCATCTAGGGCCAGCAGCGTGCCGTGACGCCGGCACAACTCCGCCGCGCCCGGTAGATAGTCATCGTCGGGCACGTGAACGCCCTTGCCCTGAATGGGCTCGACGATGAACGCGGCGACATCCCGCCGCGAGAGCTCGGTCTCCAGTGCGGCAAGATCGTTGAATGGCACCCGCGCCGTATGCGGCAGCAGCGGGCCGAAGCCCTCACGGAACTCCTCGCCGCCGTTGAGTGCCAGCGAGCCGGTGGTCAGTCCGTGGAAGCCCTTCTTGCAGTAGACGATGCGGTCGCGGCCGGTGGCCGCGCGGGCGTACTTGATCGCCGTCTCGACGCCCTCGGTGCCGCAGTTGGTGAAGAAGACCGTGTCCAGTTCGCTTGGCGCCAGCTTCACCAACTCCCGTGCCAGCAGCCCCGAGAGGCGGTAAGGGCCCATCTTGATGAGGTTGGGCAGGTCCATCTCCATCGCCTGGCGGATCGCATCGCGAACGATGGGGTGGTTGCGGCCGACGTTGAACACCGCATAGCCGCCGAGGCAGTCGATGTAGCGGTTGCCGTGCTCATCCCACAGGTAGGCGCCCTGGCCGCGGACGTAGTTGATGTCGAAGCCAATGGTGCGAAGCACCTTGGCAAACACCGGGTTGATGTGCTCGGCGAGGAGCGAGAGGCTCATCGATGCCGGCCCATCGAGCATGGTACGCAGGTCGAACGCGGGTGTGGTCATGGTGGGGTTCCAGCGAAGGGAGGGCCGTTGCACGGCCCCTGGGCGGGCATCGTGGCAGGGGAGCAAGAGGCATCCCGCGGCACGCGTCATGCA
>PUMS01000046.1 GCA_003551485.1 Phycisphaeraceae bacterium
GAGGCGCTGGACCATGGCCCGCAGCGTAGCCAGGCGCGGGCCGCGAAGGGGGGCGGGCTTGAGCCAGACGCTGCCGCGCGCGGCCTGTCCGTAATTCAGCGCCAGGAGTTGGTCGACCACCTCGCGGTTGAGCTGCGCCACGATGTCGCCGTAGAGCAGTTCCGCATCGGTCAGGGCCACGTCGCCGTGGGCATCGGCATCGGCCCGCGTGCCGTGCGCGGCCTCGAGCACGCTGCGTTCGGGCCGCAGGTAGCCGCGGACCTTCAGCGCATCGAGGTAGCGCAGCCGCTCGATGAAGTCGCCCTGCCGGCCGCCCTTGTCCTCCATCAGCTCGATCGTCCATGCCCGCTGCGATGGGTCCATCAGGGCGCGGTCGTCGGCCAGCGCATCGAGCAGTTTGGGGATGATGATCGGCTTGCCCGCCGAGAGCGATTCTGCAAGCTCGCGCGCGATGGTGAAGTTGTCGCGCTGCCGGCCGCCCGTGCCGATGCTGCTGCCCGGCGGGTAGTGGATGACCACGAACACGCCGGCGACCTTGCGGTCGTACGCCGCGGCGGCCTTCTGCGCCTGCTGCCACGCTTCCCACGCCGCGCGGCAGTTCTCCAGGCGAGACCGGCCGTGATGGGCATCGCCCTCGCGGTCGTAGCTATAGAGCAGCGAATGCGCGGCATCGACCGTCACCGTGCCCTGGCGGAATCCGGCAAAGCGGCCGCTGGCGCGGTCGATGATGATGTCGGTGATGTCCACCAGCAATGGCTTGAGACGCTCGAGCACAATTCGGCGCCGGCCATCGATCACGCGGTGGGTGAACACCTTCTCGAAGCCCGCCCAGCCGTGGTCCACCGCGCGAAGCGCCTCGCGCAGCAGCATCGTGCGCAGCGGATCGAGCTGGTGGTGGATCAACTCGACCGCGCCCGGCGGCGCATCACCCCGCGCCTGCACCGACCAGCCCGCGGCCATGATCGGTCCCATCACCGAGGCCCGCGCCAGGGCGATCGTCGGGTCGGCAAGCATTCGCCGGTACACGGCGTAGTCGCCGGGTGACACACCCGCGGCCGGCCAGAGCGCATCGCCCGGCCACGGCCCGGCGCCGACCTGCGCGCCCGTCTTCTCACCCGGCGTGACCATACCGCTTCCATTGTTCGAGCCCATCGCCGCCTCCTGTTGCGGAAAACGGATGCTTTGCCGCCGTCTCAGCCATATCCCACCGGCAGCGCTGCCGGGGCGGCCCTTCGGATCGGGCGCAGCATCCACACGCGGTAGCCCTCGGCATCCGAGGCGTGCGAGCGGTGGCGGTCGCGCTTGTCCGGCAGGCCGCGCTCATCACTCAGTAGGCCGCGAAGATCGGCGATGAGCGGTTTGCACTGCGGATGTACCAGGTAATGCACCCGCTGGTCCATGTCGCAAAGCGCCTCGTTGAACGCCAGCAGCCGATCGAGCACGGGCGGGTTTCGACGCGGCAGGCGGAAGCGGCTCGGCCAGCCGGTGCGGTCGAGGAACGCGCGGATGATGTCATAGCAGCTCTGTGATGTGCCCGCCCAGGCCGCCTCGCCCGCGGCATCGCCGAAGACCTCCAGCCGCGGCCAACGGAAGCCGCCGCTTTCCTCGACCCATCGGCCCATCGCCCCCATCAGCTCGCGCACGCTCATGCGCGGCGCGTGCAGCACCTGCTGCACGGTGAACAGGTCACGGTCGGCATCGTACTGTCCGATGCAGCCGTGCATGCCCGGATCGATGTTGAAGTCGATGGACAGATGCAGCGGCAGCCCGTCGTGCAGCGACACCTGCGCGCTGATGTTGCGGTCGCTGAATCGCTCGTATACCCGGCCCGTGGCCACGCCCGCCGGTTGCTGCTGATACAACGCCTCCCACGTGCCGCTGCCATGCACCGCGCGGCGGATGCTCTCGAGCATCGCCGCATCGAACCGGACTGGGCACAACGGCTCACCGGGCGCACGCCCGAGCGGGTCGTCGGCCTCGGCCAGGGCCGGTAGCCGCACGTGCCGCCAGGCATCACCGTGCTCACGGACCAGGTAGCCGGTGAGGTCGTCCTCGTGCCAGCGCGTCATGGCCACCAGGATCGTCGCACCCGGCTCAGCGCGGGTATAGAACGTCGAGTTGAACCACTCGACCACCTTCCGCCGCCATGCGCCCGAGCCGGCCTGTTCCCAGTTCTTCACCGGGTCATCAATGATCAGCAAATCCGCACCAAAACCGGTGATCGGCCCACCCACACCCACCGCCACCATGCCCCCGCCCTGCGGCGTGAACCAGCGGGCAGCCGAGCCAACATCCCGCCGCGGGCGACAGCGCACGTTCGGGTTGAGCCGGAAGTGCTCGCGCAGGTCGCGGCCGAACTTGCCCGCGGCCAGGTCCGCGCCATACGCGGCGATGATGACACGCCGCTGCGGCCAGTTGTCCAGCAGCCACGCCGGCGTCCAAAGCGACACCAGGTCGCTCTTGCCATGACGGGGCGGGGCGTTGACCACCAGCCGCCCTCCGCCACGCACCACCGCCTGCCCGATGAGCCTTCCCAGCCAGGCCTGATAGTCGAACGGCCGCCACCGGCCGCCACTGACCAGCATCGCATACAGATGGGGCGCAGCGCGCAGGAGCAGCCGCGGGTGAAGCGGGGTGTGCAGGCTGTTCGCCGAGGTCAAGGTCGTGTCATCCTGATGTGACATATCAGAAGCATGGTGTGCATCGCGTGGCGCTTCCGGCGCCGCTGCCCTGAAAATGACTCCCTCTCCCCTTCCGGGGGCGGGAGAGGGCTGGGGTGAGGGGAGACACCCTGGGCCGGTCCGAACCCGCCCTCACCCCCGGCCCCTCTCCCGGGGGGAGAGGGGAGTGGTGCCATGGCCGTTGCGGGCATCTTCGCCCCACAGCCGTCGGGCGAGGCGCTCGCCCAGCGTCACCGCTGCATCGGCGATCTCGGGGTCATTCAGCATGGCATCGAGTTCGGCCTGGAGCGTCCCTTCATCCGCCGCGGCCTGCTCGGCGCCGTCGCCCCTGCCGTTGCTTGCTGTCCGCGAGGGCTCAAGGCCCAGCAACTGGTCGATTCGCCGGCGGGCATGCAGCTTGTCTCGTGTCGAGGCCTCCGCGCTGGCCAGCACCGCCTGGTAGTGGGCCAGCGCCTCGGCGCGGTGCTCATCCCTGGCGCGGCCGAGGCGCTCGAGCAGTTGACCCCGCGCCTCGCGCAGGATCGACCGCCGCTGGTGCGCCGTCAACGGCCCAATCCAGCGCTCCACGCCCCCGACCGCCTGCTCATCCGACCGCCCATGCGCCAACAGCGCCATGCATCCCTCGATCGCCTTTCGCCGGCGCTGCCCGCGAAGCGGCTGCGTCTTGCCCGAAGACTGCTCCACCATCATTCACCTTATCTTCCATCTCCATGTCACTGTCGACCGCTTGACCGACCCATGCATAGGTGAACTGCGCCCGCTGCGCCTTGCCACCATGCCCTCCCTCTCGCCCTGCCAGTGCCCCGCGATGCGGCCTACGCCTGCGGTCGGTGGTCACGTGCCGCCAGCGAGGGTCGCAACCGAGCGCTTTGGCGAACAGCTCATGACCCGTCACCAGCCTCATGCGGTAGCCGTCGCCAGCTTCGATCGCTGCCACCACCGCGGCCAGGCGCCGGCCGATGCCCACGCCCTGAAACGGTGGCAGCACCACCAGCCGCGTGATCCGCCGCATCCGCCTCACCCCCGCCTGTGCCAACGTGGCGCAGAACGCCACCGGCCGCGGCCCCCACGAGGCCAGGTAGCAGCGTGCCGAGCGATGCAACCGCCCGGTCAGATAGTGATTCGTGCTAAACAGCGCCCACGCCGCCCGACCGCAGCGCGCAACCACCAGTTGGATCGTCGGGCGGCGTTGAACCCAACCCCACAACAACTCACCCGTGGCCATGTCCACCACCCAGTCCGGCCGCAACCATGCAAGCACGTGCGAGTAACACGTAGCTGCCACAAAGCGACTGCCGATCACCCCCCGCCGCACTGCGCGGCCGAGGGTCATGGCCACCATCCGGCCCGTGGTGCGATCGACCGAGGTGGCAAACTCATCGACCACCACCGGATCGCCGCCATCCAGCAGCGCCCGTGCAAGGTCGCAGCGGAACCGCTCACCGGTCGACAGTGCCGCATACGGTCGAAGCCACGCCGGCGCTGAGCCCA
>PUMS01000298.1 GCA_003551485.1 Phycisphaeraceae bacterium
CCCTCCCTCACCCCCGCCCCTCTCCCGGTGGGAGAGGGGACGAAAAACTGCCCTGAAGCCAGTGGCTGACAAGCAGCCGGTGGCCACCTGCGCCCGATGCATTCTGCGCCATCCGGCCCCGGCACCCCCGGCACCCCTGGTAGCCCCGCGAGGCAACCGTTTCGCCTGACGGCTTGCCCGAATTAAGACAGTCACGTATTTTGACGTCCGTCGCTGCGGCCGGCCCCGATGCGGCCGGCTGTCCGGAGTCGGTGCCGTCATGGAACTCGATGTCGTCCTGCTGTCGCGTATTCAGTTCGCCTTCACGGTGATGTTTCACTATCTGTTTCCGCCGCTGACCATCGGCCTGGCGGTGCTGATCGTGATCTTCGAGAGCATCTGGATGTGGAAGCGCGACCCGTTCTGGCTGAACCTGACCAAGTTCTGGGTGATCCTGTTCGCCGTCAGCTTCGCCATGGGCGTGGCCAGCGGGATCGTGCTCGAGTTCGAGTTCGGCACCAACTGGGCGACCTACTCGCGGTTCGTGGGCGATGTGTTCGGCTCGGCCCTGGCCGCCGAGGGCATCTTCGCCTTCTTCCTGGAGTCGGGCTTCCTGGCGGTACTGGTCTTCGGCTGGAACCGGGTGGGGCCGAAGGTGCATTACTTTTCGACCTGGATGGTCTGCCTGGGGGCGATCTTCAGCTCAATCTGGATCGTGGTGGCCAACAGTTGGCAGCAGACGCCCGCCGGCAGCGAAGTGCGTCAGGTGGTGCGCGACGGCGAGCCGTGGTACGTCGAGGGCGAGCCGGTGATGCGGGCCGAGATCGTCAACTTCTGGGAGATGGTGTTCAACCCATCGAGCATCGACCGCATCCTGCACGTGTGGATCGGGGCGCTGATCCTGGGCAGCTTCTTTGTCATGAGCATCTGCGCCTGGTACATCCTGCGCAACCGGCACATGCTCTTTGCCACGCGATCGTTCCGCATCGCGCTGGTGACGGGGACCATCGGCGTGCTGGCGGCGCCGCTCAGCGGCCACTCCTCGGTCATGGTGGTGGCGCAGGAGCAGCCGGCCAAGCTCGCAGCGCTCGAGGGCCACTACGAGACCGGCGATGGCGGCAGCAGCTACGCGCTTCTGGGCATTCCCAACGACCGCGAGCAGCGCCTGGACCTTGCGGTGCGCGTGCCGAAGCTGCTGAGCCTGCTGGTCTACATGGACCCGGATCGGCCGGTCGCGGGTCTGGACCGGTTCCCGCCCGAGGACCGGCCGCGCACGCTGATTCCCTTTGTCAGCTTCCGGCTGATGGTGGCCTCGGGCCTGTTCATGCTCGGGTTGTGCCTGTACGCGCTGTGGCAGTGGCGGCGGGGGCGGCTGTTTACGCGCAGGAAGATGCTGTGGCTGTTCGTCATCGCCGTGCTGCCGGCCTACGTCGCCAACCACGCCGGGTGGGTCGCGGCCGAGACCGGCCGCCAGCCTTGGATCGTCTATCCGGCTTACGAGCCGGTTCACGCCGCGCGGCAGGATGCTTCGGTGTTCCTGGACTACGCCACCGCCGACTTCTCCAGCCCCCGCGATGGCCTTCGCGTGGCCGATGCCGTCAGCCGCGCGGTCACCGCCGAGATGGTGGTGGCCTCGATGGTGATGTTCGTGCTGATCTACGGGCTGCTGTTCATGGTCTGGATCTACGTGCTGGACCGCAAGATTCGAACCGGCCCGACGGGCGTGGGCGATCCGGATGAGCCGTCGCCCCCGGCGGCCCCCCCGACCGGCGGCGATGAGGGTGAAGGCCCCGCCGGCGGCTTCTACGCCCCCAGCGCTGACCTGCACGGCGGCGGCCGCTCCTATACCGATGCGCACGAAGCGGTCGAGGAAGGCGGCGGCGGCGATGAGCGCCCGAACGGGGGCGCTGCGAACAAACCCTCAGCGCGGCCGACAGATGCGCGGGAGGAGAGCGGGTCATGATGCCGTTTCTCAGCTACGAGGCGCTGTGCCTGATCTGGTTCATCCTGCTGGGTGTGCTGCTGGTGGGCTATGCGGTGCTGGACGGGTTCGACCTGGGCGTGGGCTCGCTGCACTTCCTGGCCCGCACGGACAGGGAACGGCGCCTGTTCATGAACTCGATCGGCCCGCTTTGGGATGGCAACGAGGTGTGGCTGGTGACCTTCGGCGGGGCGATGTTCGCGGCCTTTCCCCACGTGTACGCCACGGTGTTCAGCGGCTTCTACCTGGCGTTCATGGCGCTGCTTTTTGCGCTGATCCTGCGCGCGGTGTCGATGGAGTTCCGCTCGAAGCAGTCCTGGTGGCTGTGGCGGCGGGGCTGGGATGGGGCTTTTTTCTTCGGCTCGACCCTGGCCACGTTCCTGTTCGGCGTGGCGGTGGGCAACGTGATGATCGGCATGCCGCTGGATGCGTTCAAGGACTTCGCCGGCAGCTTCTTCGACCTGCTGGGCTTCTACCCGATCCTGGTGGGCGTGCTGGCGCTTTGCCTGTTCGCCATGCACGGCAGCATCTACCTGTACCTGAAGACCGAGGGTGAACTCCAGCAGCGCCTGCATCCCTGGATGTGGCGGACGTTCTTCACCTTCCTGGCGGTCTACGTGGTGACGACGGTCTACACGCTCCTGAACGTGACCACGGCGATCGAGAACTTCGACCGGGCGTGGTGGGCCTGGGGCGTGGTGGTGCTCAACGTGCTGGCGGTGGCCAACATCCCGCGTGCGATCCACCAGCACCGGCCGCTCTATGCGTTCATCTCCTCATCGTGTACGATCGCCGCGCTGGTGTTCCTCTTCGGCGCTGCGCTGTATCCCAACCTGGTGGCCAACTCGCTGGACCCGGATGCGAGCCTGACGATCTACAACGCCGCCTCCTCGCGCACGACGCTGGAGATCATGCTCATCATCGCCGTGCTGGGCATGCCGGTGGTGATCTCCTACACCATCGCCATCTACTGGGTCTTCCGCGGCAAGGTCAAACTGGGCGAGCACAGCTACTGAAGCGATGGGGCATCGGCGTGATGGCCGCCTGCAAGCGCCGGTGTTGCCCACCGGCGCCGGGGCGATTATGTTCCAGGCTCAGGAGTATCGCCATGCAGTATCGTGAACTGGGAGCTTCGGGCATCAGCGCATCCACCGTGGCCTTCGGCGCCTGGGCCATCGGGGGCTGGAAGTGGGGCGGGCAGGATGAGCAGGCGGCCATCGCCGCCATCGAAGCGGCGATCGACCGGGGCATGAACCTGATCGACACCGCGCCGATGTACGGCTTCGGCCAGTCCGAGCGGATCGTGGGCAGGGCCGTCGCCGGCAGGCGGGACCGCGTGGTCCTGGCCACCAAGTGCGGCCTGCGCTGGGACAGCGAGGAGGGCATGTTCCACCTCGATGCCGACGGCCGGCCGGTGTACCGCAACCTGCGGCCGGCCTCGATCCGCCATGAACTCGAGCAGAGCCTTCAGCGCCTCGGCACCGACTGCATCGACCTCTACCAGACCCACTGGCAGGACCCGACCACCCCCATCGCCGAGACCATGGGCGCGCTGCTCGAGCTCAAGGCCGAGGGCAAGATCCGCGCCATCGGCGTCAGCAACGCCTCGCCATCGCAGATGGAGGAGTACCGCGCGGCGGGCCCACTGGACGTCGACCAGGAGCGCTACAGCCTCCTCGACCGCGACCACGACGCGACCAACCTGCCCTACTGCCACGCCGGCGGCATCGCGTTTCTGGCCTACTCGCCGCTGGCCCAGGGCCTGCTGACGGGCAAGGTCGGCCCCGAGCGAACGTTCCCCCCAGATGACCTGCGCCACGGCAAGGAGCGTTTCAGCGTCGAGTGGCGGCAGAAGGTGGCGCTGCTGCTGGGCCGCATCAAACCCATCGCCCAGCGCCACGGCATCAGCCTCGGCCAACTCGCCATCGCCTGGGCCCTGCACCGGCCCGGCCTGACCCACGCCCTGTGCGGCGCCCGCAGCCCCCGGCAGGTCGAGGAAAACGCCGCCGCTTCGGATGTGACCCTCAGCGACCAGGAAGTCGCCGAAATCGAAGCCGCCGCCGACCGACACGTGGCCGACATCCCCTGACCCACACCGGCGGGGAACGCACACGCAACACCCAAATCACTCAGACCGGTTGCACATCAGCGGGCATCTGTGCGCGATCGGGAGGGTTTGTTTTTCGCCAGTAGAGTAGGCGAGGG
>PUMS01000318.1 GCA_003551485.1 Phycisphaeraceae bacterium
CCGCGGGCGCGGATAGGTCGGGGTCGGGGTCGGCGTCCGTTGCCGGCTCGGTGCCGGTGGAGGCGGCGTGCGGGGGACGGGGGTGGGTTTCCGTCTGATCCTGGCCTGCCTCGAGTGCCATTGCCGGCCGTGGCGGGCTGAAGATGGCCTGTCGCACGGACGGGATGGCGGCGACCAGGCAGGCGCCCAGCATCAACAGCAGGCCGAATCCGGCCAGGGCGATGGGGCCGGCCGCGCGCCGCGTGCGGGGCGGAGGCACGTGTTGAACCAGGCGGACCGTGTCCGGCAGTTGATCCCCGCCCCGGCCGCGCAGCGCGGCATCCGTGCGCGCTTTTCGCAGTGCTTCACTGATCAGGCTCATTCCAGGTTACCTTCAAGCTCGCGGATGGCGCGGTTGATCTGGCGGCGGCCGAAGCGGTCGGTGCCATCGACGTAGCCCAGCAGCAGCGCCCGGTCGCAGACGGCGTTGATCAGCCGCGGCGTCCCCCCGCTGTATCGGTAGATTCGCCGCAGGGCCGAACCTGCAAAGCGAAGCGGCCGCTGAAGGCCGCAGCGCACCAGCCGGTGCTGGATGTAGGCCGCCATCTCATCGCGGCGAAGCGGCGTGAGGTGGTAGCGCACCAGGATGCGCTGGCGGAGCTGACGAAGCTCGGGCTGCTCGAGTTTGTCGCGAAGCTCCGGTTGGCCCACCAGCACGATCTGGAGCAGCTTGCGGTGGTCGGTCTCGAGGTTGCTCAGCAGCCGCACCTGCTCGAGCAGCTCGGCGGTCATGTCCTGTGCCTCATCGATGATGAGCACCACATCGCATCCGGCGTGGCACTGGGCCAGCAGGTAGCGGTTGAGCCGCTCCAGCAGCAGCACGCGGTCGTCGAGGCCTGTCGGGGCCTCCAGGCCCAGTTCGGCCAGGATCGTGCGCAGCAGTTCGGTGGGCGAGAGGCAGGGGTTGAGCACCAGGGCGGTGCGGTAGCGCTGCGGGTCGAGCTGTTCCAGAAGGGCGCGGCAGAGGGTGGTCTTGCCCGAGCCGACCTCGCCGGTGATCTGGATGAACCCTTTTCGCATCTGGATGCCGTAGAGCAGGTGATTCATCGCCTCGCGGTGCCGATCGGTGAAGAAGATCAGCCGCGGATCGGGCGTGATGCTGAAAGGCTCATCGCGCAGGCCGTAGTAGTCCAGGTACATGCGGGTTGCTCGCAGCGCAGCGCGGCGGGGACGGCGGGGGGAGGCGGGGGGCGGCAGGGGCGACCGAGGCTCCCGCGGGTGTCATCGGCTCGCGGCGGGGCCGCGTGCGGCGGGCGAGGCCTGCCGGGCGGTTATCGGGCCCCGGAATCGCTGCGCGAAGCGCGCAAGACGGGAGTGCCGTGAATTTGACAGACCATCGGCAGGATGGTGATGGAGTTGCCTCGAGCCTTGTGGTGCAGGCTTCCAGCCTGCATCAGCCATGATCGGCCCGGCTGCTCATGCCAGGATCGAGCGCAGGTAGTGCGCTTCCTGGCGGGCCACGTCGGCCGGGTCATCGCCCATCCACTCGACCGAGATGCAGCCGTTGAACCCGGCCTTGCGCAGCGCCGCGATGAGGGCGGGGTAGTCGAGCTCGCCCTCGCCGAGCAGGGCCCGGTCGTTGCCGCGGCGGTTGGTGGCGTGGACGTGGCGTGTCCAGGGGGCCAGGCGGGCCAGGGCGCCCTGTGGATCAGCGAAGAAGGTCGAGGGCTGGAAGATCAGGCCCACGTTGGACCGGTCGATGCGCTTGATGAGGCGCTCGGTGGCCTCGGGCGTGTCCATCAGGTTGCGGGCGTGGGTCTCGAGGGCGAAGGTGAGGTCGCCGGCGGCATCGGCCAGCCGTTGCAGGCCATCCACAGCGCGGTCCCATTGCTCGGCGGTGGCCTCGGCCGAGCCGGTCTTGCCGGTGAAGCAGCGGATGCCCGCAGCGCCCACCTCCCGAGCGGCCGAGATCACGGTCATGCCCTGGGCGATGCTTGCCTGTGCTGAGGCGTCGCTGGTGGTGAAGTCGAAATAGGGCGAGACCATCGCCACCTCGAGCCCGGCATGTTGCAGCGATGCGGCGAGTTCGGCCCGTTCATCGCGGCCGAGCATCTCCAGATGCGGCCACCATATCTCGATGGCGTCGTAACCGGCCTCGGCCAGCAGGGGCCAGATGTCGGCCAGCGGGGTCTCGACCCGGCGATCGGCGCCCCACTTGTTCTTCTGGAAGGCGATGGTGCAGAAGCAGCTTCGGATCATGGCCAATCTCAGGGATCAGTATCATCGGCCGGTGGCGGCGGCATCCCGCCGACGCGAGGGCCAGGTCGCGGGCATCGAGTGGTTGCATTGGCCGCGGGTCAGCATATCGTCCGAGGCAGCGGGCGGTCGCGGGTGCGGCTGACTGACCATTGGGGCATGGCCCGCCGCGGAGTCGTCTGCATGATTCCCCTGCTCATCCTCGCCGCCGATGCCCACCTTTACCACCCCGAGAATCTTCGTGCGCTGGCTGAGGGCTACCAGGTGCGCGACGGCCGCGACTGGCGGGGGTGGTCGCAGGCGCAGCTCCTGGACTGCTGTCGCGATGTCGAGGTCATCATCACCGCCCGCCGCTCGCCGCGCCTGCCGGATGAACTGATCGCCGACCGCGGCCGGTTGCGCTGGCTCTGCCACCTGCATGGGACGGTCCGGCACCTGGTCAGCCGCGCTCACATCGAGGCCGGCCTGCTGGTGAGCAACTGGGGCGATGCGCCGCGGCCGGTGGCGCAGGGCACGGTGGCGCTGCTGCTGGCGACGCTGCACCAGATTCCCGGCCTCGACCGCTACGCCCGCACGGGGACCGACCGCCGGGTCGCCCAGGAGTACCTGACCGACCTGACCCGGATGCGGGTGGGGTTGTACGGCTACGGCCCGGTGGGCAGGCAGGTGGGAGCGAAACTGCTGGCTCTTGGCACGAACCTGGCCATTTGCGACCCCTACGCCGCGGATGTGCCTGCGGGCGTGACGGTCTGCCGATCGCTGGGGGAGTTGTTCTCGACCTGCCAGGCGGTGATCGTCATCTGCGGGCTCAACGACCAGACCCGTGGGTCGGTGACGCGAGGGTTGCTGGAGCGCCTGCCCCAGGGCGGGGTGCTGGTCAACGTCGCGCGGGGTCCGATCGTGGATGAGCAGGCCCTGGCCGAGCTGGTCGACGCCGGCCGCATCCTGGCCGGCTGCGATGTGATCTGCGATGAGTCGGACTGGCCCGGCTCGCCGCTGGCGGCGGGGCAAGGGGCGATCCTGACCCGGCACCACGTGGGCGTGGGCATGGGGCGGCCCCCGCACCTTCGCGATCACAAGCGGCTGCCCGGTTTCGCCCTGGACAACCTGGCCGCGTACCGCTGCGGCCGGCCCCTCAAATACCTGATCACCCCCCAGATGTACGACCTGAAAACCTGACCCCCGGAAGCTCCCCGGAAAGTAGCAGGCCGTAGGGTGAGTAGAGCGAGGCTTGACGAGCGAAACCCACCTTCGCCATCCGCGGAATGAAATGCGTTGTAAGTTCTGATGAATAAATGGTTTGCGTTATCGCGTCGGGCGGCGGGTATGCAGATGGCGCAGATTTGGCGCACTTGGCGGGATCGGTGGCTGCCGGGGCTGCCGGGGCTTCCGGGGTAGCGGGCCATGCGGCGCTGTGGGCCGGGCTGGTGGCCGACACCAGCAGCAGCATGAGCAGCCCGAGGAACAGGCAGGTTGGGCCGGGCGGTTGCAGCGGGGGGAGGGGGACGGTGGTCATGGCAGTGCTCCTATATCATTGGCCGATCTGCGTCATCATGAAGCCACCTCGCTTGGATCGGTGACAAGTGAGGGGCCGAAGTCGATCTGGGCCATCCAGTGATGTGCGGCATCGTCAACCGCGTGGTAGTAGAGCCGCGCGCTGGCGACTTGGCCGAGGATGCGCCCGCCGCGCTGGTCGATGCGGCCGTGGCCCATCCACAGGTCCACCAGGTAGATGGGCACGCCGGCATTCATCACGTGGGTGCGGAAGAAGTGCCGCAGCGAGTGGGCCACCAGGCCCGGGCGGCGATGCTGGTGGTCTGAGCCCGTGGGCCGGCCGACGGGCATTCCCAACTCGGCGCCAATACCCTGGATCCACTCGTTGGGATGACGCCAGTTGA
>PUMS01000103.1 GCA_003551485.1 Phycisphaeraceae bacterium
CGGGTGCTCGAGCGCACGGACCAGCGGGGGGTGAGCATCTCGTTCAGTTACGATGATGCCGGCCGGCTCGAATCGCAGAGCGCGGACCTGTCCGAGGCACCCTCGGCGGTCGATGACGAGGTTCAGCGGATCGAGTGGTCCTACGATGAGCGCGGCCGGGTCGAGACGGTGACCAGCCGGGCCGATGCCACGGGCGGTGCGATCCGCAACCAGGTCGAGTACGAATACGATGATGATGAGGCCGGCAGTTGGGGCGCCCTCGCCGAGACCTTCCAGGCCCACGACGGCGCGGTGGACACGGCCTCGACCCCCTCGGTAGGCTATGCCTACGATGATGGAGCTTCCGGGGGTGGGGGTGGGGGCGGCGAGGCCGCGGTCATGCGGATGACGAAGACCATTTACCCCAGTTTGGCCGATGGCACCTCCGGAAGCCGCCGCGTGGTGCACCGGCATGTGCCCGACTACGACAGCGGCGGCTCGGCCGACGACCAGATCGCGGCGGTGCTCGGCCGCGCTTCGGCGCTGTCGAAGACCGATGATCCCAGCGGCAGCAGTGACCATTATGCCACCTACACTTACCGCGGCGGGGGCGCGATCGTGGCCATGCAGCGGCCGGAGGCGGGCGATGGCAACCCCCTCGGGCACGAGCCGGTGCTCGACAGCCTCGGCCGCGTGGTCGAGCACGAGTGGGTCGATGATGGGGAAACGCTCGACGGCTACCACTACGGCCACGATGCCGCGGGCAACCGCACGTTCCGGGAGAACATGCACGCCGACGCCGCGGCGGACGATCTCGATGAGTTCTACAGCCACGATGGTCTGCACCGGCTGGCCGATATGGAGCGCGGCGAACTCGATGACACCAGGACCGGCATCGACGGCACGCCGGTGCGTCGCCAGTACTGGGAGACCGTCGATGAAGATGAAGACGAGTACCGCCCCACGGGTCCGCCACGTTATGTCGTGTTGGATCACGGTCCGACGGTCCGGCCCACCGAGGCTCACGTTGCAAGGCTCAAAGCAGATGCTCCACATTTCACACTCGATCAGAACGATACAGTAGGAGAGTAACGAGATGCGGCAAACACAGGCGTCTGTGTGGACGTTGTGCGTATGGCTGGGCGCACTGGTGTCGTGTGCAGGCAGTGCTCCCAACGATGTTGCGTCTCCAGGGGCGGCGCCTGGAGAGACAATGGCGGACCGAACGCCTTACGTGCCCTGTGACAAGGCCGACGCCTCTCATCCCGGTGAAGACTATTGGTTACGACTGGAGTATCTTCAGCACGGTCTGGTCATCTACGATGTTCAACGTGATGGCGATGTTCTGATCGTCGACCTCAGTTTGTATACGACACCCCGGGGTCCGTCCCGGGGAAACCCTCCTGTATACATCACGTCTGCAGCCGTGCGTTCCTTCGGGCGGCTGGTGCCGGTCGTTCTGTTTGATGATGTGTCGGGGACGGAAGTCGCCATCGTGCGCCCCGGTCCGGGGTCCTGGCCGGCAGGCGTCAGGCCGGACCTGTGGTCGGTGCCTGCCACAGACGTTGGCCATCGACACGTAAACGCGAGCCCCAGGTTCGCGATTCCCGCCGGTGCAACATCGTTCCGAATGCAGGTGCGTATCATCGACACATATCACGAGCTTGACGTGCCGGTGTTTCAACTGGTGACCCCGGTCATCCCTCTGCCGATAGCCCGCACTCGGGAATAGGGGAGTCGGATGTGGTGCGAGCAGACAAGAAACCATAGAGACGCAATTGATGTGATCCAAAGCCGGAGGTGGTCGACAATGTCGGGCATTGCCCGATTTCTCCGTGAATCATGCTGCTCTTCGCTCGTGAGGGCCGGAAAAGGGGGCGGGAATCTCAGTCGTTATGGACTCCCGACCCCTTTTTCCGGTCGGGCGGGGTGATGGCGGCGGCTTCACCGGTCGAGCAGCCTGTTGCCGACATCCTCCCAGTCGAGCGCTACGATCGTCCATGTACGCTCGGCCCGGTAGAAGTCGAAGGTCCACCTGATCGGAAGGTTCCGCCGCTTCTCGATGTAATTGAGCCGCATCAGCGAGTCACCGACCTGACGGGCTTCCACGAACTCCAAACCAATGTGCGGGCCCCAGCGCTCCGCGAGCTGGAAGCGGAGCATGGCGGTCTCCGTCGCCAGCGCGTCGAGCTCCTCATCGGGGATGGTCGAGTGACGCTTGAGGTCATCGAACGCCGCATCACCCCGGTCCTCGGCCACGTGGTTGAGGATGCCCTCGACAAGCTGCCGGGCCTGCCGGACATCGCGGTCGGCTGCGTGCGGCGCGGCTTCCGCGTCCGCGCCGCCGCCGCGGGCGGCCATCACCAGGGTGGCCATCACCAGGAGGCAGGGCGCCCCGAGCAGGATCAGTGTGGCTGTGCGTCGCTTCATGGTCGTTCTCCTTGCTTGGCGTGGTCGGTGTGGTCGGTCATCCGTTGCGCCCGTGACGTCCGGCGCGGGCCATCATCATATCAGCGCGGGAAGGCCCCCGTGTGCCCGCGGCGTCGTTGGGCAGGGCGCGGAAAAGCGCGGAAAAGGGGTCGGGAGTCTTTGTCGCTAAAGACTCCCGACCCCTTCTTCCGGCCCATTGGTGGGTTTCGCGCGGAGCGCTGTCGAAGCCGTCGCTCGCAAAGTCTCACTCTACCCACCCTACGGCTGCGGGCCCTTCCCTTCCAAAGGGGTTCTCAGGGCGACATGCGGCCGGGGGCTACTCGCCCGGGATGTAGCTGATGACGCCGTCCCAGGGTGAGCTCGCGGTGGCGTAGAGCTTGCGCGGGATGCGGCCGGCGAGGTAGGCCAGGCGGCCGGCCTCGAGGGCGTTGCGCATCGCGTGGGCCATCTTCAGCGGGTCCTGGGCGTGGGCCACACCGGTGTTGAGCAGCACACCATCAGCGCCCAGTTCCATGGCGATGGTCACATCCGAGGCCGTGCCCACGCCGGCATCGACGATCACCGGGTAGTCGGCCTCGCCGCCCGAGGCCGGGTCCTTGAGCATCTCGAGGATGATGCGGATGTTGGCACGGTTGAGCACGCCCTGGCCCGAGCCGATGGGCGAGCCGGCGGGCATCACGCTGGTGGCGCCGGCATCGCGCAGCCGCACCGCCATGATCGGGTCGTCGGAGCTGTAGCAGAGCACCGCGAAGCCGTCCCTGACCAGTTCCCGACAGGCCTCGAGCGTGCCCAGCGGGTCGGGCAGCAGCGTCTTCTTGTCCCCAAGCACCTCGAGCTTGACCCAGTCCTTGCCCGGATTGCCGAGCTGATCGAGCAGTTCCCGGCCCAGCCGCGCCACCCGCACGGCATCCTCAGCGCTGAAGCAGCCGGCGGTGTTGGGCAGGATGGTGTAGCGGTCGGTGTCGATGTAGTCCAGCAGGGACTCACCCTTTTCGTTGATGAGCCGTTCCCTGCGGACGGCGACGGTGATCACCTCGGCCCCGCTGGCGTCGAGGGCCTGCTGCATGGTGGGGTAGTCGCGGTACTTGCCCGTGCCCACGATCAGCCGCGACCGCAGCGTGCGGCCGCCGAGCACGAGCGGAGCGTCCGTGGGCGTCCGCGTGGCGGTGTCGGAAGCTTCAGTCATTGCGAAACATGGCTCCTTGTTCGACTGCCGGCTACCGCCACCGGCGGGGGCCGGGGGCACGGTCGCGGCCGTGCGGAAAGGTTCAGCCGCCGCCGACCAGGGTGACGACCTCGATCCGGTCGCCCTTGCGCAGCGGCGTCTGGGCGTGAGCGCGGCGGGGCACGACTTCGCGGTTGACCTCGACGGCCACGGCGGCCCCGCCCAGCCCCAACTGCTCGACAAGCTCCGCCACCGTCCGCGCCTCAGCGGCATCATGCTGTTGACCATTGACCGTGATCTTCATGCCTTACCATCATATGCGGCCGCCCCGCCGCTGTGGAGCGGGCACGGCCGGTCGGGCCCGGTGGCGTAGGGGCAGCGATGCTGGTATAGATAGGCGTCGGAAACGCGTATGGTGGGGCCCGTGCGGGCAGACGGCCGGGCCCGATGCACGGGTGGGCTCACGAACCGGGTCAGATCATAACCGAAGCAGCCCTAAGTGATGTTCGCCCGGTGCCGTCGGTGTCCCGGTCGTCTGCC
>PUMS01000386.1 GCA_003551485.1 Phycisphaeraceae bacterium
GCCCCCCGGCCCCCCGGCGAACATGATGTGCATAGGCGGACAGGCCGCCACTGGCGGCCGGTCAACGCGATCGGACCCACCCTGTTCACGATGCGGTGGCATCGGGCACATCGGAGGCGGCGAAGCTGTTGAGACGGTCGATCATCTGGCGCAGGCGGCCGTGGCTTCGGCGGTTGAAGCGAAGTTTGAGGCGCGGCAGGTCAAGGGCATCCTGCTCGACCTTGAACGGGCCGCACCGCTCGATGCGGCCCTCGACCACCAGGTCGGAAAACGCGCTGTTGATCTGGTCGAGCTGGGCATCATCCAGCGCCCGGTACAGCCGCATGACCAGGTCATCGCCCACCCAGCGCAGCGAGTGGTAGTTGCGGTAGAAGGCCAGCACGTGGGCCACGGCCTCGGCCGGGTCGTCAGTGATGTGGTAGAGCGAGAGGTCCTCTTCGCTGATCATGCCATCGGCCAGCAGTTGCTCGCGGATGTAGCGATCGAAGTGCCGCCAGTAGTCGCCGCCGGGCTCATCCACGCAGATGATGGGCATCGGCGCGCTCTTGCCGGTCTGAACCAGCGTGAGCACCTCGAAGCCCTCATCCAGCGTGCCGAAGCCGCCGGGGAACAGGGCCACGGCGTTGGCCTGCGAGACGAACATCAGCTTGCGGGTGAAGAAGTAGCGGTGGGTGACCAGCTTCTCATCGCCGATGATGAAGTCGTTGGCGTTGGTCTCGAACGGCAGGCGGATGGCCACACCAAAGGATGCCTCGCGCCCCGCCCCATCGTGGCCGGCACGCATAATGCCATCGCCGGCGCCGGTGATGACCATCCACCCGGCCTCGGTGATGAGCCGGCTGAAGTCCAGTGCCGCGCGGTACTGGGCCTTGTGCTCGACGGTGCGCGCCGAGCCGAAGACGCTGATCTTTGGCACATCGGCATACGGCCGGAAGATGCTGAAGGCGTGGCGCATCTCGCGGAAGGCCAGGCTGAGGACCTTGACCTCGCCGCCGTCGACCCGGTCGCGAACCAGGCGCAGGGCGTTCTGCATCGTCTCGCGCACCAGCCGGCCGACCTGGCTGTCGGGATCGCCCCCCACGCGGCGGATGAGGTCGTTGAGCGGCTCGACGAAGGTGGCATCGCGAACGTCGATTCTGGATTCTTGCTCCATGGTCATCCCATATGGCCGTTGCCGACAGCCCCTCTCCACCTGCTTCATCGGCGATGGGGGGAGCTGATCGGCGATGCAGTATAGGCCCAGCCCGCTCAAGGGGGCGACCGTCGCGGCGGCAGCGGCCCCGGGGTGCCACAGGTGGCTTTGTCCCTCGGTGGCCGGCGCCGGCGTCGAGCGGCCGGTGGCACGCGGCAGGGGCACGCGGTGGTGGCGGGTCCGCTGCGCTTGAACCACCCTACAGACCGGCGGGCGACCCGCGGCGGGCCCCGGTTGCCTTACTCCTTGCGTTGCAGGGCGCGGCCGGTGGTCCATTGCACGGCATTGAGCAGCAGGCGCTGGAAGTTGGCGTTCTCAAAGTCGTGGGGGTAGCCCAACGACGTGTAGAACGACCGGCCCCCGCCCACCTCCTCGCCGCGCTGGTAAACCCAGGCCACCGGCTGGGAATCGTCGCGCCCGGTGGCGGTCAGCAGGGTCACGGTGCCGGGTGCGTTGTCGCGGTTGTGGTAGAGCTTGCCGGCACGCTCCCATGGCTCGACCCCGCCCAGCACCAGGTGGTCGCGGTTGACCGCATCCAACTCGACGCCGATCCGTGGCTCATCGCCGCCGTGACCGGAGTAACTGCCGCCGAGCACCTGCCGGTCGAACACGGCGTTGGTCTGCCGGTCGAAGGCGTGGCTGGCGGTGCGGATGCCGATCACCGCCCGGCCCGACTCCCAGAACCGCCGGATGCGGGCGAGCTGATCCTCGGGCAGGTTGTTTCGGCGAAGGAACACCACCATCACATCCGCATCACCGAGCGGCTCGAGGTCGGGCAGGTCGCGGCCGCCGTCCTGGCCCCACGAGGCGGTGATGCGAACGTTGGCATACGTCTCCAGCATCGAGCCCTTCCAGGCGCGCAGCGATGCCTCCGACTCATACTCCCGCGAGCCCGACACCAGGTGAACGTGGATCGCCGCTGCCTCCACACGCTCCCCCGCCTGCGGATTCGGCTCCTGTTGCCCGCCCCCCGCCGGGCCCGCCCCGGCCCCCGCCCCGGCGATGCCGACGCCCAGACCCACCGACAGCACGAGCACCACCGCGGCGGCCGCGATAAGTTGCCATTCACGAGCGAAGTGGTGACGCATGGCTCTTGTCTCCTTCACCTGGAACAATGCAAGCCGAGGCACGTCCCCAGCCGCATAGGGGCATGATAGTCCGGCCGATGCGACCGGGTCGCGCAGCGGATGCCGGCCTTCCCCCCCTCCCCCGCCCCATCGCGCGCTCACGGGCGGGGCGCGAAGGGGGGCATGATGGGGGGCGCGCCGCAGCCGGCAAATCAGGACCTGCCGATCTACTGTATGATCCATCTCTGCCGCGCTGCTGTGCGGCGGCCTGATGGTCCGGCTGCCCTCCATCCCCCGACCCCGCAAGACCCCAGAGAGTTGTCCATGGCAAACGTGAAGTTTTTCAACGGCCAGAGCTTCCCCCTGGAGATGCACAAGGTCCGCATCATCCAGAAGCTCAACCTCATCCCCATCGAGGCGCGGCAGGAGGCGATGGCGGCGGCGGGGAACAACACCTTCCTGCTCAAGAACCGCGACGTGTTCATGGACATGCTCACCGACAGCGGCGTCAACGCCATGAGCGACCGCCAGCTCGCCGCGATGATGCTCGCCGACGACAGCTACGCCGGCAGCGAGACCTTCGAGCGGCTGGACAAGGCCGTCAACACGCTCTTTGGCACCCGATACTTTCTCCCCGCCCACCAGGGCCGCGCCTGCGAGAACCTGCTGTCGCAGATCTTCGTGCGGCCCGGCACCGTGGTGCCGATGAACTACCACTTCACCACCACCAAGGCCCACATTACGCTCAACGGCGGCCGCATCGAGGAGATCATCGTCGATGAGGGCCTCGCCGTCACCAGCACGTTCCCGTTCAAGGGCAACATGGACGTGGACAAGCTCGAGCAACTCATGCAGCGCCACGGCCGCGAGGGCGTCGCCTTCGTGCGGATGGAGGCGGGCACCAACCTCGTCGGCGGCCAGCCGTTCTCGCTGGAGAACCTCGAGCAGGTCAGTGCCGTCTGCCGCGGGCACGGCGTGCCGCTGGTGCTGGATGCGAGCCTGCTCTCGGACAATCTCTACTTCAACAAACTGCGCGAGCCGGCGTGCGCCGGGATGAGCCTGCACCAGATCACCCTCCGGATGGCTGAGCTGTGCGACATTATCTACTTCTCGGCACGGAAGCTGGGGTTCGGTCGCGGCGGAGGCATGTGCACCAGCAACGATGAGCATTTCAGGCGTATCCGCGAGATGGTGCCGCTCTACGAGGGCTTTCTCACCTACGGCGGCATGTCCGTGCGCGAGATGGAGGCCATCGCCATCGGCCTCGAGGAGACGCTGGACCCGGACATGATCAGCCAGGGCCCGATCTTCATCGAATACATGGTCGAGCAACTGCTCCAGCGCCGCATTCCCGTCATCACCCCGCCCGGCGGCCTCGGCTGCCACGTCGATGCCCGCGCCTTCCTCGATCACATCCCGCAGAACCAGTACCCCGCCGGCGCCCTGGCCTCGGCGTTCTTCATCGCCAGCGGCGTCCGCGGCATGGAGCGGGGCACGCTCAGCGAGCAGCGCGATGAGAATGGCCACGAGCCGATGGCCGACATGGAACTGCTGCGCCTGGCCCTGCCCCGGCGCGTCTTCACCCTCTCGCAGGTCAACTACGCCGTGGACCGCCTGGCGTGGCTTTACGACAACCGCCGCCTCGTCGGCGGCCTTCGCTTCACCGAAGAGCCGCGGGTGCTGCGTTTCTTCTTCGGCAAGCTCGCCCCCGTCACCGACTGGCAGAATGACCTGGTGGCCCGCTTCCGGACGGACTTCGGCGACAGCCTCTGACCGGTCGGCCAACCGCCATGGCGGTGCCGCCGCGGTGACACTCACCGGGTGCCACTGGTGGCTTGTCCACCGGTGTCGTCCACCTGTACCGGCAGCACTGTCTGACGCCCAGCCAGTGGCACGCGAGCATCCTGGGCGGCTCAGCGCCGGGGGCGCAGGCGCTGGCCGGGGCGAAGCCGTTCATCGGGTGAGATGACCACCTGCTCGCCTTCCTCCAGCCCATCGCGGACCTCGACCTGCTGATCGTTGCCCAGGCCCACCTCGACCACCACCTCCATTGCGCGGCCGTCGCGCAGTGCCAGCACCCGCCACCGGCCATCATCGCCGCGATACAGCGCCGTTCGCGGGATGTGCAGCGCACCCTCAGCGCGCCCGGTGATGATCCGCGCCCAGGCGCGGTAGCCCACGCCGATGGCGCCGGCCTCTTCCTGCCAGGCCGCGAGGCCCTGCTCCTGCCGCTCATCGAAGGCGATGACCACCTCGACCCGCTGCTCCTCAACCCCCAGCGATGAGATGACCGTCCGGGCACGCGGCCGGATGGCCTCCACACGGCCGGCGATGGGCCGATCGTCCACCAGCCCGCGCAGCTCGACCGGGTCGCCCGGCCCGATGGCCCCGGCCTGCGTGGTGAGCACCTCGGCGATGAGGTGCATCAACTCGGGCCGGCCAAGCTCGAGCACCACGGCACCTGCGGGCAGGTCCTCGCCGCCATCGCTGTGGCGCTTGAGCACGATGGCATCGCCGGGGCTTTTCAGCTCGCTGCGCTCCAGGTCGCGCTGGATGCGGGCAAGGTCGGCCTCGGCCTCGGCCAGTTCCTGCTCGAGCACCGCGCGTCGAAGCTCGCGGTTGGCCTTGAGCAGTTCCACCCCGCCCGGCAGTGTGGCGATGGCGGTTTCGATGGCTTCGGCGGCTCGGTAGGAGAGCTCATCCTGGCGGTGATCGACCTCGGCTTCGATGCGGCGAAGCTCGGCCTCATCCAGCTCGCGCGGGTGAGTGGCGGCCTCTTCGTAGATGGCGCGAATGCGCTCGAGTTGGCGCTGGGCAAAGCCCCGCCGCGCTTCGCTGGCGGTGACCTGCTCGCCGGCGGCGGCGACGGCGAGCTCGACCGAGTGGATGATGTGCGGCAACTCCTCGAGGGCGAGGTCTTCGATGCGCGTGTCATCGTTGACGGCGATGCGTGCCCGCGCGGCGGCGATCCGCGCCTCGGCCATCCGGTGGTGGGCCCGCAGCTCGCCATCATCGAGCCGGGCGAGCACCTCACCGGCACTGACGCGGTCGCCGGGTTCGAGTTCGACCGGCTCGAGCGCGCCGGCAAACGGCATGGTGATGCGCTGCGTTCGCGGCAGCGCCGTCTTCGCCCGCTCTTCGATGTAATCGTCCACCCGGCCGCGCTGCACGATGGCCACATCGACCGGTTCGGCCGCCCACAGCACGCCCCAGGCCACCGCGGCGGCGATGGCCAGCAGCACGATCGTCACGATGATCCATCGCCACATGTCCGGTTACTCCTTGACCTTGAGCGCTTCGAGCCAGTCCATCCGGTTGATGCGCCGCTGCACCAGCAGATGGGCGATGAAGGTGAACGCCACCGCCAGCATCACGGCGATCACCATGCTACGCACGTGCAGCACCGCGGGCACCCGCACCAGTTCGGTGGCGACGATCTGGAGGCTGGCTTCGGCCAGGTAATAGCCCAGCACCAGGCCGATCAGCGCACCGGTGATGTTGAGCAGCATCGCCTCGCGCAGCAGCAGCATGCCCACCGCCCACGGGCCGTAACCCAGTGCGCGCAGCGTGGCGATCTCGCGCTGGCGCTCGGCGATGGCGATGTAGCCCGCGGTCATGATGCTGCCGAAGAAGATCACCGCGGCGAAGCCGGTCAGAAACGCCGCGAAGATGCGCAGCGCCCCGACCATGTGCTGCTCCAGCAACTCCTTCTGCCGCTGCACATCGCCGATGGCCTCGACCTGCGGCAGTTTGTTCAGGGCGTCGAAGAGCCGTTCATCGTTGGCAGCACCGGGTTCGAGACGAAGCTGCACCGTCGACACCGCCGCCCCGCTGCCGAGCATCCGTTGGAGCTGGTCGCGATGGATGTAGATCGCCTCGCCCACGAAGCTTTCAAACGTGCGCGCCACGGTGAGGCGCTGCGGCCGGCGGTCGCCCCGTGCGGGTGTGAAGGTGACGCTGTCGCCCGGTTGCAACTCGAGACGCTCGGCCAGCCAGCGGGGCATGAGCAGGCCGCGCTTCGGAGGCTCGATGCGCCGACCCTGGCGGTCGATCGCCTGTGTGAGCCGGTTGGCCTCGGTCAGGCCGGTCAGGGCCACCTCGCGGCGGCGGTGGCCCGACTCGAGCGTGCCGGCCACCACCAGCAGCGGCTCAACGCGCTGCACACCGGGCAGGTTCGCCGCATCGAGCACGGCCCGCGGGCCGGCGAAGTCGCGCAGTGTCAGGTCGATGTCGGAAAGCATGACATGCTCGTACTGGAGTTCGACCAGTTCGTTGAGGCTGTCGGTGTAGACCAGCGCCAGCACGATCATTGCCACGCCCGTGGTCGCCGCGCCGCCGCCGGAGACCGCGCGCATGTGCGAGCGCGACAGGTTGCGCAGCGTGTTCTGCCAGTCGACGCCCAGCCGCCGCCACAGCCACGGCCAGCGCTCCAGCAGCGTCCGCCGCACCTTCAGCGGCGGGCTCGTGCGCAGCGCATCGGCCGGCGTCAGGCGAAGGGCCGCCCGGGCGCCCCGCAGCGTGCCCACCGCGGTGGCCCCGAGGCTGAAGCCCATCCCCACCGCCGCCAGCACGGGGTGAAAACGGCTCTCGATCTGCGGAAACTCGAAGTACGCCAGGTACACCACCGCCAGCCAGTCGGCCAGGAGCTGCCCTCCGGCCACGCCCATTGCGCCGCCCAGGGCGCCGATGAGCAGGCCGAACTTGACATAGTGCCACACCACCTGCCCATCGCTGTAACCCAGCGACTTGAGCGTGCCGATGATCGGCCGCTGCTGCTGCACCAGGCGCGTCATCTTCACGTTGATCACCAGCACCGCCACGCCCAGAAACAGCAGCGGCGCCACCACGGCGAACGCGATCAGACCGTCGAGCTCATCCTGGAGGAACCGGTGCGATGGCTGATGCCGCCTCGGTGTCACCGAAAGCAGCCCGTAAGGTGAGAGCAGCGGCCGGAGCGGGTCGATGACCGCATCCGGGTACTCGCCATGGCGCGGCAGGACGCGGCCGATGATCTGGTTGGCTGCGCCTCGCATGTCGAAGGCATCCTCGGCCAGTTCGCGGCTGATGTAGAAAAGCCCATGCCGCTTCGGGTCCGGCAGCAGACCGCCGGGCGCCATCAGATAGACGAACTCGCAGCTCTGCGCGGTGCCCGTGATGCGAAGCTCGTGGCGGTTGCCGCCCATCAGCAGCGTGATCCGGTCGCCCACGTTCAGCCCCCGTGCCCGTGCGAAGGCCTCGCCGACCATCACGCCGGTGCGGTCGCCCGGCTCGGGCCGCCGGCCGCTGCGGATGACGATGTCATTGATCGCCGCCAGGCCCGGATCGGGCAGGGACAGCACGCGGCCGGACATCGGCTCGACAACCCCCTCGAGCTCGATCGTGACCGGATAGGTGATCCGCATCTGCATCCGGGCGATGCCGGGCATGTGCGCCAGGCGGTCGATGTCGGCCCGCGGCATGCGCACCATGTCGATCCAGAAGTGGGCCATGCGGCCATCGCGGTAGTAGCCGTCGCGCTCGGCCAGCAGGTTCAGATACGATGCGCACATGCTAACAAAGCACGCCACGCCCAGGGCCACGATCGCGGTGATCGACACCAGCAGGCCGCGCTGGGCCAGCAATTCCCTTCGCAGCTTGCGGTCCAGCACGCTCACCAGGCGATCTCCTCGACGGCGGCGCGGCGGGTGTTGAACTGCCGCTCGACAATGCGGCCGCTGCCCAGCCGCAGGTAGCGGTGGGCCAGCCTCGCGATCGGCGCGTTGTGCGTGATGGCCACGATGGTTGTGCCCAGTCGATCGTTGATGTCCACCAGCAGCCGGAGGATGGCCTTGCCCGTCTCGGCATCGAGCGCGCCGGTGGGCTCATCGCATAGCAGTAGCTGCGGCTGTTTGGCCACCGCCCGCGCCACAGCCACACGCTGCTGCTCGCCGCCGGACAACTGGCCCGGGAAGTGGTCCATCCGGTCGGCCAGACCCACCATCTCCAGCGCCTCGGCGGCATCGAGCGGGTCGCGGGCCAGTTCGGTGGCCACCACCACGTTCTCGCGCGCGGTGAGGGTCGGCACGAGGTTATAGAACTGGAAGATGAAGCCGATGTGGTCGCGGCGGAAGCGCGTCAACTCGCGGTCGCTCATCGAAGCGATGTCCCGGCCGCGGAAATGCACGCTGCCGGTGCTCGGCCGGTCCATGGCCCCCATGATGTTCAAGAGCGTGCTCTTGCCCGAGCCCGACGGCCCGACGATCACCATCAATTCGCCGGTCTCGACCGCCAGGTCCACCCCCCGCAGCACCGTCACGTCCACCTCGCCCATCCGGTAGGTGCGGCTGACATCGGCCAGTTGCACCATCGCCTGCGATGCCTCGGGTGCGACCATGTTCACAGCCTACCTGTCTCACGCCGCGGCGGGAAACGCCCCCTCCAGCCCGGCGCCGCCTCCGGGTGCTGCCGGGTCGGCAGGGCCGCCCTGGTCGCCTGCTGACCTGACCAAAGGGGGGCATCGGCCCTGCCCGAGCGATCGACGGATGGCCCGATCGGCAGATGCGCCTTATCATAGGGCCACGGGGCGGGGCCCACGCCGCGGCGTGCAACTGCCCCTGGCGCACAGGCTTGGGATGATGCGCCGTGGCCCGGCGCTGCCCCATGCGGCCCTTGCCGCCGGTATCCAACCCCAACCACAGGTAAGGAGTGAACCGATGCCCATGATGGATGAGAGCAAACGCAAGCAGATCGTTGCCGAATTGTCGCGGTCGTACATGATGGAACTGGAGACGGTGGCCAACTACATCGCCAACAGCGAATGGCTCGACGGCATCCGGGCCAAGCACATCAAGGATGCCCTGGCCGCCGACGTCGCCGAGGAACTGGGCCACGCGCAGATGCTGGCCAAGCGCATCAAGGTGCTCGACGGCCGCGTGCCCGGCTCGCAGGAGCTGAAGATGGAGCAGAAGGCGCTTCAGCCCCCGGCCGACTCCACCGACGTGATCGCGGTGATCCGCGGCGTGATCGAAGCCGAGGAAGGCGCCATCGCCCAGTACCAGAAGATCATCGAACTGACCGACGTGGTCGACCCGGTGACGCAGGACCTGTGCATCGACCTGATGGGCGATGAACAGGAGCACCGTCGCATGTTCCGCGGCTTCCTGGCCGAGGCCGAGAAGGGCATGTGACCCCGCCACACTGCTTCGGGCGCCACGGTGGCCGATGGCCGCGGGCCCGCGGTATGCTGGTGCCGCGGGCATTGCAACGCGGCCGGAGTGGCGCAAGTGACGCTGGGCCATCGACTGCTGATGTTCACCGCCGTGTCGCTGCTGGGCCTGATCTTGGTGGCGGCGGTGGCGGTGTGGGGCCTGCTCGGGCTGCGCGGGGGCATCGAGCGGGCGACGATGGGCCTGGCGTCGCTCAGCGAGGACCTCGAGGCCACCGCCGCGCAGATACGAAAGCTGCGCGATGCCTTCGAGGTCAGCGGGCACATCGAATCGGCGGGCAACCTGCTGCGGGTGGCCGATCCGAGGTCGCCGGACATCGACCGCCACCTGACCAGCGCGGCCACCGCGCTGGGCCACTTCATTCAGCGCCACGGGCCGGCGGGCGAACTCGACGAGATGATGCCCGTGCTCGTGCAGGTCATCGAAGAACGCCAGCGCGATCACGGCGCCCACCGCGCCCGACTGGCACGGGCCCACCAGGGCCTGCTCGAACGCGTGGCCAGGGCGCTGCGCGGTGTGGGCGAGCACACCCGGCAGGTGATCGCCGAGGCCGAGCAGGCCTCGATCCAGCGACGGGCCGAGAGCGAGGCGTTGCGTGCCCAGGCCGCGCGGCGGGCGCGCGTGGCGATGGGGACCATCGCCGCCGTCGCCCTGCTGGCCATCATCGGCGGCGCCGTGGTGGGCACGATGCAGTACCGCCGCATCATGCATCCGCTGAGAAGGCTCCAGGGCCAGGTGCGGCAGGTGGCCTCCGGACGCTTCGATCGCCGACTCGAACCGGCCGGCGATGCCGAACTGGCGGAGCTGACCGTCGAGTTCAACCGCATGTCGCAGCAGCTCCACGAGCTCTACACGGACCTGGAGTCGCAGGTCCGCAGCAAGAGTGCTGAACTGGCGCGCTCCGAGCGGCTGGCGAGCGTGGGCTTTCTTGCCGCAGGCGTCGCCCACGAGATCAACAACCCCCTGGGCATCATCTCCGGCTACGCCGAGCTTTCGCTGCGCCCCCTGGAGAAGGGCGACTCGCCCGACCGCGAGGACCTCGAGCAGTCGCTGCGGATCATTCGCGATGAGGCCTTCCGCTGCAAGGCGATCATCGAACGGTTGCTCTTGCTTGCCCGCGGCGGGGATGAGCCGCCGCAGTCGGTGGCACTGCAACCGCTGGCCGAGGAGGTGGTGGCGATGGCCCGCGGGTTAAAGGCCGCCAGGGACCGGCAGTTGCGCGTCGAGACCGAACCGGCGCCAGGCGGAGCCGAGGCCGGGCCGTACCATGCCATGGCCCACCGCGATCAGCTCAAGCAGGTGCTGCTGAACCTGGTGGTCAACGCCCTGGAGGCCACCGAGCCGGGGCGCGGCCGGGTGGTGCTGCGCATCGGCCGCGCTGGCGATGGACGCGGCAGCAGCAGCAGAAGAAGCAGCGGCGGCGACAACGGCATCGCGCTGAGCGTCGAGGACAACGGCCGCGGCATGGAGCCGCAGGTGCTCGAGCGGGTCTTCGAGCCGTTCTTCACCAGCCGCGGCGGCGGCCAGAGGCGCGGCGTGGGCCTGGGGCTGTCGATCAGCCACGCGATCATCGAACACATGGGCGGCCGGCTGCGCGCGCGCAGCGACGGCCCCGGCCGCGGCAGCGTCTTCACCATCGAACTGCCCGAGGCCGGGGCGAACCGGTAGACTGTGGGGGACTGCATGGGGCGACCGGCGGCGACGGTGCTGCGCGGGCGGCGGGGCGGGCGGCTTGTCGGGGATTGGGTGGGTTCGCAGGGGGTTGGAGTTTTTCGGGGCAACAGGTTTGAACCATGAGTGAGAGCCCGTTCGATTCCACACCGCACACGCCGCGGGTGCTCATCGTCGAGGATGAGGGCCGCATGCGCGACATGCTGCTGCGCGCCCTGCCGGACATGGGCCTGGAGGCCGATGGAGCGCGCAGCGCCGAAGAGGCCCTGGCCATGCTCGAACGCGGTGACTACCGCATCCTCGTGCTGGACTTGAACCTGCCGGGCATGAGCGGGCTGGAGTTGCTCGAACGCATCCGGCCGAAGATGCCGCGGTTGCAGGTGGTGATCCTCACCGGCTACGGCGACCTCGAGGCGGCGAAGCAGGCCATTCACCTGGACGTGGTCGAATTCCTGACCAAGCCGTGTACGCTGGGCGAACTCGAACGCGCCCTGGAGCGCGCCCGTCAGCGCGCTGCGCCCGACCGTGACCAGCGCCTAAGCGCCCATGCCCGCAACGCCGCCGCCCACGACCCGGCAACCCCGCCCTCCCCAAGTGCCGGGCCCGAAGCCGAGCAGCACGCCGCGGCGGACCCGCACGATGCAGACCCTGAAGGCGGCGCCTCATCCTCCGATGAGGCCGCAAACGCCCGAACGCTCGAAGAACTCGAACGCCTCCACATCCTCAAGGCCCTGCAACGCAACGAAGGCAACCGCGCTGCCACCGCGCGAGAACTGGGAATCAGCGTCCGCACGCTCTATTACCGACTGTCCGAGTACCAGAAAAAGGGCCTGATGTAGGGTGCGTGATGCAAACCGCCCATGGTGCGAGACGGCTTGGTTGCCGCCTGAACCGAGAATCCGGCTCCCTCTCACTCCGGGAGAGGGTTGGGGTGAGTGCAGATGCACGGTGGCCTGTCCGAACCGGCCCTCACCCGCGGCCTCGCTGCTCTGAGAGCCGCCTCCGGGAGCCGGTTGCATGGAGCGCGGCGGTCTCGGCTGCTCCGCGGTCTGGAGCTCGGAATGCGGCCGAGACGGCCGCGCTCCATGCAGCCGTCCGGCCCATGCCGCCATTTTCATCCCCGTGGGTGCGGCGCAGCCCCACGAAGGGTTGCCCCGGCAATCCCCCGGAAGCGGGGCGACACGCAGCGCGCCGTCCGCCGTGGCGATCACCGCAACATCGCAGGCACTGGCGGAAGAGCCGTCAGCAACACCCCGCGCCGCCAATGGCCAAGGCCGTTGGTCCCCACCTCGCGGAACCGCCCCAAGCTCACCACCATCCCTCGTTTGTCCAACCCGTGGCCTTCTCTGGCCGATGTCACACCACACGCAGCGCGGCGGGCGCCGATCAGGGGTATTCTCTCCCCGGGGCCGCCAACGCCTCACCCCACCCACGGCCAGGAGAACCGTCCGGTGCCCGAAACCCCTGATACCCCCGACGCCACCTCGGCCCCGACGCCTTCTCCCGCACCCGGCGCTGCGCCGTCTCCGAATGAGCCGCCCGTTCTGACCGCCGGCATCCTGGCACGTGCTACCGCCGGCGGGGCGCTTATGGGGCTGGCCAACCTGGTGCCGGGGATCAGCGGCGGAACCATGCTGCTGGCCACGGGCATCTACACCCGCTTCGTCACCGCCATCGCCGAACTGTCCACCCTCCGCCTCAGCCGTCACGCCATCTTCGTCATGGTCAGCGTCATCGCCGCGGCGGGGCTGGCCATCCTTCTGTTGGCCGGGCCGATCAAGACCCTGGTGGTCGAGCACCGCTGGGTGATGTACAGCCTCTTCATCGGCCTGACCCTCGGCGGGGTGCCCATCGTCTGGCGGCTGATCGGCGGCATGACGCGCGGGGCGTGGGTGGGGGCCGCGGCGGGGTTGGTGGCCATGGCCGCCCTCGCCATGGTCCAGGCCGCCGGTGCCGATGATGCCATCGTGCGCGAGGGCTTCATCTTCATGGTGCTGGCCGGCATCGCCGGTGCCGGGGCCATGATCCTGCCCGGTCTCAGCGGCGGGTACCTGCTGCTGCTGCTGGGCGTGTATGTGCCGATCCTCGCGGCAGTCGATGCGCTGCGCCAGGCCGCCACCGCCGGCGACACCGCCGCCATGCTCACCCCCGCCACCACCGTGCTCCTGCCGGTGGGCATCGGTATTGTGCTGGGCGTGGTGGTGGTCAGCAATGCGCTGCGCTGGCTGCTGCGACGGTTCGCCAAGCCGACGCTGGGCGTGCTGCTTGGTCTGCTGCTGGGCGCGGTGGCGGGCCTGTGGCCCTTCCAGGCGGGCATCGAGCCCCAGCCCGGCGACACGCTGCGTGGCCAGAAGGTGGTAATCTCAGAAGGTGGCGTCCTGCACCTGCAACCTTCCGGCCGCGAACTGCGCCCCGAGCAGTACCCCACGCGCTTCTTCACCCCCGCACCCGGCCAGGTCGCCGGCGCCGTCGGCCTGATCCTGCTCGGCTGCGCCACCACCACCCTCATCGGCCGCCTCGGCCGCAACCGCGCCTCCCGTTGAATGCCCCTCGCAACGCCCCTCATCCACGCCCGGCGCGCCCTGCCCCCACCCTCGCCCTCACCGGTTCGCCCGATGCACAGTTCAGTGGTACCATTTCCACGGGTTTCCGTGCCCGACGGGGCGTAGCTCAGCTTGGCAGAGCGCCTGCTTTGGGAGCAGGAGGTCGCTGGTTCAAATCCAGTCGCCCCGATTGACATAAGATCGCCGATCGCAATGACTTAGCGAACCTGCCCGCGTCGGGCAGTGCGGCTCAAGAGCACTAGGAAAAACGGTATGTACCGTTTTTCTGAAAGGAGCCGCCGCCATGCCCCGACTGCGAGGACGCCTCCCCAGTTACCGCCGCCACCGGGCTTCCGGCCAAGCCGTCGTCACACTCAACGGCCGCGACCACTATCTCGGCCCGCACGGCACCAAGAGCAGCTACGACCTCTATGACCGCCTGATCGCAGAGTGGCTGGCCAACGGCCGCCAGCACGCCGACTGTGAGCCGCAGGCACCCACACTGACCGTCGAGGAACTCATCCACGCCTACTGGAAGCACGCCGAGGGCTACTACCGCCGGGCTGACGGCACCCCCAGCTCGGAGCTGGACAACTACCGCCAGGCCCTGCGGCTGCTGCGTCGGCTCTATGGGAAGACGGATGCAGCGGACTTCGGCCCGCGGGCCCTGAAGGCGGTGCGGGAGCAGCTCATCCGCCAGGGGCTCTGCCGTGCCAGCATCAACCGGCGGATTCAGCGTATCTGCTCGGTCTTTCAGTGGGCCGTGGCCGAGGAGATGCTCCCCGTCGAGGTCCACCAGCGCCTCAAGACCCTCACGCCCCTGCGACGCGGCCGCTGCGAAGCGGTCGAGCCCGAGCCGCGGGGCCCTGTACCCCAACAACTCATCCACGCCATCCAACCCCATGTCAGCGAGCAGGTCTGGGCACTCATTCAGCTACAGCTGTGCACCGGTGCCCGTGCTGGTGAGCTGCTCCAGGTTCGGCCAGCCGACATCGACCGGAGTGGGAATCCATGGGTCTACGAGCTGAAGGACCATAAGACTGCTCACCATGGTCATGGCCGGGTGCTTTACTTCGGGCCTCGCTGCCAGGAGATTCTTCTGCCTTTCCTGGAGGGGCGGGATGAGTCCGCGTACCTGTTCAGCCCGCGGGAGGCGGAGCAGCAGCGACGCCGACGCCAACATGCCGCCCGTCAAACACCGATCGACCGTGGCAATCGACCGGGCTCCAACCGTCGCCGGAAGCCCAAGTGGTCGCCTGGCGACCACTACACGGTCGCCAGCTACCGCCGGGCGATCCACCGGGGGTGTGACCTGGCGTTCCCGCCACCGGCGAATTTGGCACGACAACGACAAGGCAGCGATGGCCGGGGCCGGTGGGAGACCGAATCGCAGTGGCGAGAGCGGCTCGGGCCAGACAAGTGGAAGCAATTGCAGGACTGGCAGCGACGCCACCGCTGGTCCCCCCACCGCCTCCGCAAGAACGCGGCCACGGAGATCCGACGCCAGTACGGGGTGGAGATGTCGAAGATCATCCTCGGCCATCGCTCAATCGCGGTCAACGAAATCTACGCCCAACGCGATGAGCAGCAGGCCCGGGTGGTGATGGGACAGATCGGGTGACATGGAGAGCGGGTGCCCAGGTGCCCGGCTGGCCGCGGCAAAGTATGGTGATGGACCCGGCCGCGGGGGGCAGAACCCCCGGCCAGGCCGTGCACCACGCAACCCAACCGCCGCGGAACCAGCAGCGATGCCCACGCCGTCACGACAAGAACTGGAGAACATGTCCGACCGTGCCCGGCTGCTGCTCCGCATGGCGGCCGAGGCGTGGTACCAGGTATTCGGCCCATCGGCCCGGGCGTACTGGTATACCGCCCGCGACCAGATGCCCATGCGGGCCGTGCATCACAGTTACAACCTGGAGCAGGTGATGGAGCGGCGGCCGCGGGTGAAGGGGGATGAGCACCTGGCCAAGCTGAACGCCGAGGGCGTGGCCGCCCCGCCCCCGCCGCTGCCGGAGTGGGCCGAATCGGTCCTGCCCGCACAGCCCCGCTCGGCTCACGAAGCGGCATATCTGCTGGCCAGGGGGTACGTCGCGACGGTGGAGGCCCTGTACCCTCCGCACCGGTGGCAGGATCATATCGAGCACGTTCTCCGGTACGCGACCGAGGGCGTGCTCAGGTTAGGCGAAGCCGAAAGAAGCGAACTGAAATCGCACATCTGGTGGAACGCGGATGAGGATGCGGACCGGTGGAGGGAACGCTGCCAGGAGCTTGGCATCACGGCCGAGATCGACACCGAGCCGATCCTCAGCCGCATGGGCCGGGAACTGGATGCGGCGATCGCCACCACACGGACAGCGACCCGCTGGGGTCTGGAGGGCCAGCGTCTGCACGTTGGTGAGCAATATGTCGATCTCGCGAGGAAAGAGGCACAGCTGATGGCCGAGCTGATCGGAAACAAGGGCGAAGTGGCACTGGAGGTCGTGATGCACAAGCGGAAGGGAGCGGTGTGGGGCGAGCCAACTCCACGGCGGGGTAGTCCGGATCGGGCCCGCAAGATGGATAAGGTGAACACGATGCTGCGGCAACTGCGTAACCGGTTTGCCGATGCAGGCATCAACCTCCGGGTACACCTGCGGGGCGATCAGATCATCCTCGATGGCGATCGCGAGTTGCTCCAGCGTCTGTGTACCTGATTTTTCGGTTCTTCCACACTCCTGTACCGGTCATAATCTGCCGCGGCCGGATTTGGGCGCCCGCTGGCAATCTGGCCATCTGGGGGCAAAGATCCTGCCATCCTCGATCCGTCCCATCGAGGCCTGGAGTACATGTCTGCTGAGTGAAAGCCGGGGACACGAATCACCTGTCATGTAGGGGTCAAAGCACTGAGCGAATACTGAGCCGGCGATCTCAGTGAACAGCGACGCAGAATACCACATCGAAGGGCATGGCAGACCATCGTGGATCGGATCCACCCACGTAGCCACACCCCGAGAGGATCCCGGATATCAACACAAGGAAGTGAATCATGATCGACATGGACCGAGAGACGCTCATGCCCCTGGCCGCAGCTGCTCGTCGCCTCCCTGGCCGGCCCCACGTCAGCACCATGCACCGCTGGCGGCAGCGTGGCATTCGCGGCGTGCAGCTGGAGGCGGTGCTGGTGGGCGGGGTGTGGCACACCTCCCGCGAGGCCCTGCGGCGGTTCATCGCCGCAACCACGGCCGCGGCGACAGGCCGCCACGGGCCCAGTGACCCACGCCCCACCCCGAGCACGCCCCGGCACGTCACCGATGAGCTCGATCGGGCCGGCATCCGGTGAACCCCTCCGGGCGGTCACCCAGGCCGCCCACCGCCCCCCAGCCTCGGAATGGACTCCCAGGCCCCGCCCCCGGAAAGGACTCCCCAATGCCAGACTACCCCCGCCCCGTCC
>PUMS01000250.1 GCA_003551485.1 Phycisphaeraceae bacterium
AGGTTCCCGGGGTTTTGTGTTTTTAAGAGGAATCGGGTAAAATACCATCCGTTTAAAAGAAGACAAAAAAAGAGAGAGCATAAGGTTTTCGCGGCCGATTGCTCTCTCTGGGAACCAAGCATGGGCAGGTTTTTTTCCCGACCCATGGCTTTTCTAACCCCGGAACAATTATATGCTATTTCATGAAAACAAGCAAAAAGAAAAAGCGTTCGGTTAAAAAAATATTTCTCTTGTCTGCTCTAAGGATTCCTTACATACTGCTCCATAGCTACGATGCCGGGACCAGGCACCGGTTCGAGCATGATTATCCCATCCGCGCCGCGCTTTATAAAACACTGCTTAAGCTGGCGGGTAAGAAGACCGGGCTCCCGGTAAAAGAATGCCGTATGTGCGGAATAAGGTATCTGCCTGATTTTCGCGCATGGAGGCAGCAAAAATACTGCCCGTACGGATGCGTGGAGCTCAACCGCAGGCTCAACAGAAAAAAATCCAAACTCAAGTACAGGGGAACGAACGGGGCGAGGCTGCTTCATTCGCATTACAACAGGGCATGCCGGGAGCGGAAGAAAAACGGTCTCACCGCCCTGGTGTTAACAGCAACCAAAACCGAGAAGGATGCAAGCGCAAGAAAGCTCACCGCGCAGATCAGGTTCATATACAAAAGCTTCAACCCCGGAGCCGGCCCCGGAAAGCTCGAGCAGTTAGAGAGGGTGCTCTCGAGAATTTCGGAAGGGTAGCGGGCTGGACAGTCCTGTTCACTCGAGAAAGCGGCGCGGCCGGTATGCGCCGGCCTTGTTTTTTCACCAACTTCCACGGGGTTCTGCGAAACACCTTCGGTAAAAAATAAATTGTCCCCACCCCCCCCGTTTTTTCTAAGAAACCGCAAAAAACCTGTTTTGTTGTAAAAACGAGAGGGGTGCCATATATACCGGGCGCTCAAAAAGCTGTAGAGTAGGATTCATGAGGAGATTTTTTTTATGAGAACAGCTGAGACAGGAGCAATCGGCACTCATTTTGAGGGGTGCCGGTTAAAGGACAGGAAGAAAGAGAAGGTTTTGCTGAGTTCGATACTCGAGCAGGGTATAAAGGAACCCCTCCGGTGCATTGAGGAACCCGGGGGAGAGTTCATTCTGCTTGACGGGTTCAAGAGGCTGAGGTGCGCGAAGAAGCTCGGGATAGAAGTTGTGCCGGTGGCATCGCTCGGCGAAGACACAGCGTGCGGAATATTGCAGTTTATAAGGTCGTCTGCGGGGCCCGGGCTAAGCGTATTCGAGCAGGCGGCGCTGGTGGATGAGCTGAACAGGAGTTACGGGATGGGCGTGCGGGAAATCGCCCGGCAGCTGGATAAGTCTGCCGGTTGGGTTGCGATGAGATTGGGGCTTATAGAGAGCATGAGCCCGGCGGTAAAGAAGGAAATACTCTCGGGAAGGTTTCCTGTAAGAAGCTATATGTACACTTTGAGGATGTTCACGCGCGTGAACACCGTAAAGGATGTGAACGCGTTTGTTAAGGCGGTATCGGGGAAGGGTTTGAGCATACGGGAGATAGACATGCTTGCCGGGGGGTATTTCAAGGGCGGGGAGAAACTCAAGGAGCAGGTTCTTAACGGCAATATCGACTGGACATTAAGGCAGCTGAAGCAGAAAGAATCCGCGCCCTTTGATGATACGCAAGACAAAGCGCTCAAAGATTTGAAATTAGCCGAAGGCTGCATAAGGCGTATTCCGTATAAGATTACCGATGAGCGGCTTAAGACGGATGGATTTTTAACGGCGGCAGCGCCTGTTATTCTAACCATCCTGAAGAGATTGAGATTCTTCAGGGAAACGCTGGAGGAGTTCCATGGCTATACCGGAGGAGAGAAGGAAAACGGTTAGGATGCTGTTTGATGAAGGCAAGGGAAAGAAAGAGATTGCCAGGCTTCTTAACATGAGCCCCAAAACCGTCCGCAAGATTATAGGGACAGAAGATGCTCAGTATATAAGGAAGCAGAGCGGGCAGACGGTGGATGTGAGATTACTGGATGAGCTTTATAGGTTTTGCGGCGGGTACGCGAGCCGGATGCAGGAAGTGCTTAAAGAAAAACACGGGATAGAAATAAAATACTCCACGCTCACAAGGCTGCTTAGAACAAACGGCATCGGGCAGAAGGCAAACAAGAGGGTGCATCATTTTGGGGACGTTATCGGGGCGGAGATGCAGCACGATACCACGGGTTACAGTTTGGAGATAGGCGGCAGGAGGAGGAAAGTAGTCTGCAGCGGGTTGTATATGAGGTACTCCAAGGTGCGTTATGTCCAATTCTACTCCGGGTTTAACCGCTTCAGGATGAAGTGCTTCTTCCACCAGGCGTTGACATACTGGGGGTATGCGGCGGCAGAATGCGTAATCGACAACACTAACCTTGCGGTACTGCACGGCACAGGCAGGGAAGCGGAGTTTACGCCCGAGATGGTGCGTTTTGCCGGGCAGTACGGGTTCACATGGATAGCCCATGAGAAGGGGCACGCGAACAGGAAAGCGGGAATAGAGAGGGCGTTCCGGACGGTCGAGACGAACTTCCTGCCCGGGCGGACATTTGAAAGCATGGAGGATTTGAACGCCCAGGCGTTTGAATGGGCGACAGAGCGGTATGCCAGGCGGCCGCTGGCAAAGACAAAGCTTATACCGGCGGTATTGTTTGAAGAGGAGAAGCCGTATTTAGTCAAACTGCCGCCGTATATAGAGCCGCCGTACCGTCCGCATGAGAGGAAAATCGACCAGTACGGGTATGTGGCCTTCGGCGGCAACTATTACTGGATGCCCGGAAAATCAACGGGCGGAGCCAGGGTGATTGAATACGGAGACAAGATAAAAATCTTCCCTTCGGAGGGAACTCCCCTGGAGTACCCGCTGCCGCCGGAGGATGCGAGAAACGCGAAGTTCGCCCCGGAGGGAGTGAATACGAATCCTTATAAGCCCCGGAATTTAAAACAAAACAGCCGGGAAGAAGAAAAAAAGCTGAGGGCTTCCGGGGAACTGTGTTCTGAATACATCGATTTTATCAATTCCGGGGAGAGCCGGGTAAGATACAGGTTCAAGTTCATAAGGGAGCTGTACGGGCTTATGAGGAATATGGCGCCTTCGTTGTGGAATGCGACCATAGAGCGGGCATTGAAATACCGCGTGTCGGATATAGAGGCAATCACGCGCATATCCATGCAGCTTATGGGCGGTAAAAAGAGTACTGAGCTTCCTTACGTGAACGATGGTTACCGGCAGCGGGAAGCCTACCTTAAGGGTCAGTTCTCGCAGGAGGCGGACCTTAACTATTACGGGGAGCTTATGGAGGGGGAGAAAAGTGATGATGGATAAGGACATGCAGAAAAAGCTGAAGTATTTGAAGCTGGAGTGGCTTAAGGATAACTGGGAAGATGTTTTGAAAGAAGCCGCGAAGAAGAAATGATCCTACCAGAGGCTGCTTGAGGAAATCATCGGCAGAGAATACGAAAGAAGGTGGGACAGAGCAAGGCAGGCAAGGCTTGGGAGGGCCAAAATACCAGAGATATTTGTGATAGAAACGTATCCGTTTGAAAGGCAGCCTAAGCTGAACAAGAAGCTTGTGATGCAGCTTCACGACTCGCTGTCGTTCCTTCATGAAAATCAGCAATTAGTTTTAGTCGGGCCCACCGGCTGCGGGAAGACCGGATTGGGGACGTCGTTTCTTGTAAACGCCATAAACAAGGGGTACAGGGGGTATTTTGTCGAGTTTAACACCCTGATGGGCGAGCTCTACCGGTCAAGGGCTGACCACAGCGAGAGGAAGCTCCTGAAGCGCCTGGGAGACTATGACGTTCTGATGGTGGACGAGCTAGGAGGATGTAAGGCCGGGGAAGAAGAGTCCGTCGGGTTGTTCCTTGATCTTATGAAGCTGCGGGCAAAGCGGAATGCCACGATTCTGACGAGCCAGTTAGGATTTGACGAGTGGGGCTCTTTTCTGCACAGCAACCACCTTGCAAGCGGCCTTATGGACAGGGTGACGGAGCAATGTACAATCTTCAACATGAAAGACTGCGCGAGCCTCCGCCCGAAAAACA
>PUMS01000211.1 GCA_003551485.1 Phycisphaeraceae bacterium
CTCGCCCCACCGGCCACCGGCCGGGACCGACCCTCACTGGGTGCGAAGGTAGTCGTCGATGGTGGCCGCATCGACGGCACGCAGGGAGGTCCTCAGGGGGCCGGCGCCGATGCGGGTGACGCTGTGCGGCGGGGGGCCGCCGGAAATGAACGATTCGTGTTCTTCCGAACCCTCGCGCAGGACCCAGATGCGACCGTCGCGCAGTTCGGTGTGGAAGCCGGGCTTGGCGGCGAGATACGCAATGATCGTCTCGCGGTCGACGCTGCGGATGGAAGTGCCAAGCGGGCCGGCGCCGATCTGCGTCACGCTGTGGGGCGGGGGGCCGTCTTCCACGAAGGCCTCTTGCTCGGGCGTGCCTTCGCGCAGGACCCAGATGCGGCCGTCGCGCAGTTCGGTGTGGAAGCCGGGTTTGGCGGCGAGATACGCGATGATCGTCTCGCGGTCGACACTGCGGATGGAAGTGCCAAGCGGGCCGGCGCCGATCTGTGTCACGCTGTGGGGCGGGGGGCCGTCTTCCACGAAGGCCTCTTGCTCGGGCGTGCCTTCTCGCAGAACCCAGAGTCGGCCATCGATCAGATCGGCGGAAAAGCCTTCCTTCGCCGCGAGGTACTCGATGATCGTCTCGCTGTCGGCGGCACGGATGGACATGCCCATGGGGCCGGCGCCGATGCGCGTGGTGCTCTTTGGAGGCTCGCCCTGCTGTTTGAACTCGGCCAGTGCCTGCGAATCCTCGCGCAGCACCCACAGGCGGCCATCCTTGATCGCCGTGAAGAAGCCGGGGCGGGCGAAGCGCAGGGCCGGCTCGATCCCCGCGGGCAGAGCGGACCCGGACTGCGCGGAGGCCGCGCCGGCCGTTTGCGCCTGCGGGGCCTGGGCCTCGGCCTTGACCGGCGCTGCGGCGGTGGTCTGCGGGTCCGTGGCGTGGGTGTTGACATGGTCGTTCGTGCTCTGACATCCCAGGGCGCTGCACGAGAGGCCTGCGGCCAGGATGGCGATGTTGATTCGACTGCTGAACATGGTGATCTCCTCACTGGGGGTTGGTCTGTTTGCCCGGCTGTCTCGGCCAGCCCGCGGATGGCCGCACCAGGCGTCTGCGGCTCCGCCGCGCCGGCCATCGGTCAGCCGAAGCGGCCGGTGATGTAGTCCTCGGTTTCGGTCAGGTGCGGTTTGGTGAAGATGTCGATCGTCGGGCCGTACTCGACCAGACGGCCCAGGTACATGAACGCGCAGTAGTCGCTGGTGCGCGAGGCCTGCTGCATGTTGTGGGTGACGATGAGAATGGTGTAGTTGCCCTTGAGTTCGCTGATGAGGTCCTCGATGCGGCCGGTGGCGATCGGGTCGAGGGCCGAGCAGGGCTCATCCATCAGCAGCACCTCCGGCTCGGCGGCGATGGCCCGTGCGATGCACAGGCGCTGCTGCTGACCGCCCGAGAGACTCAGGCCGCTCTCGTGCAGCCGGTCCTTGACCTCATCCCACAGGGCTGCGGCGCGCAGGCTGCGCTCGGCGACTTCGGCGAGGCGGCTGCGGTTGCGTTCGCCGTCGATGCGCAGGGCGTAGACCACGTTCTCGAAGATGCTCATGGGAAACGGGTTGGACTTCTGAAACACCATGCCCATGCGCTTGCGAAGCTCGATCACGTCCACGTTGGGTGCGTAGATCGAGTCGCCGCTGAGCCGCATGTCGCCCTCGATGCGCACCGAGTCGATCAGGTCGTTGA
Organism: Phycisphaeraceae bacterium; assembly: GCA_003551485.1. Lineage (GTDB taxonomy): Bacteria > Planctomycetota > Phycisphaerae > Phycisphaerales > Phycisphaeraceae > B1Sed10-187. Next base: position 1,718 of record PUMS01000211.1, read on the forward strand.
GCCGGTTGACGCTGCGAAGCAGCGTGCTCTTGCCGCAGCCCGACGGTCCGATGAGCGCGGTGACCTTGCCGCGTGGAATCGTCATGCTGATGGCGTGCAGCGCCTGCACCGGGCCGTACCAGAGGTTGAAATCCCCGACCTCGAGCACGGGCGATTCGCGCTGAAGTGCCTGGTGGGTTTCGGTGGGGACGTCCATGCCGGCGGCGATCGCGGCAAGGCGGCTCTCTTCCGACAGCGCCTGCGGCTTGTCGGTCCCGGCCGATGCCTCGGCGCGGCCGTCGTCGTTGGCGGTCGCCGACGCTTCGGGGGCTTCGAGGGTTTGGGTCTGGTTGCTCATGAGGCGTCTCCGTGGCGGCCGGTCGGTCAGAACTGGCCGCTGACGAACTTCTTCGAAAGCCGCGACCGCAGCATGATCGCAGCGAGGTTCAGCGCTGTGACGATGGCGATCAGCAGCAGTGTGGTGGTGTAGACCATCGGCCGCGCGGCCTCCGAGTCGCGGCTCTGGAATCCGATGTCGTAAATGTGAAAGCCCAGGTGCATGAAGCTGCGCTCCAGGTGCACCGGCCCGGTGGGGACCGGCCCCAGCGAGCCCGAGAGGTTGTGAAAGTCCACCGGCAGGCTCGGCGCCAGCATCACCGCGCCCACGAGCATCAGCGGCGCCACCTCGCCGGCACCCCGCGCCATGGCCAGGATCATGCCCGTCATGATGCCCGGCATGGCCCGGGGCAGGACGATGCGGCGGATCGTCTGCCACTTGCTTGCGCCACAGGCATACGAGCCCTCGCGCATCGAACTGGGCACCGCGGCCAGCGCCTCCTCCGTGGCCACGATCACCACCGGCAGCGTCAGCAGCGCCAGCGTCAGCGAGGCCCACAGCACACCGCCGGTGCGGAACGTGGCCACGTCGCCCTTCTCAGCGTAGAACCCGCCGAAATACGGGTTCCAGGCGATCAGCGCCAGCGCCGTCAGCGATGCGGCCACCCACGCCCCGATGACCAGCCCGCCGAGCAGCCGCGTGGTCCTTCCCGGAATCGTCTCGACGGTGAGGCGGCGGCCGAACAGCCCGATCAGCACCGCCCCGACGGTCAAGACCGCCACGAGGCCGACACCCCACCACCAGTTGGTCGTGTTCATCGGCTGGCGCGGGCCCTGGTCGATCCATGCGCCCATCGTGTAGATGAAAAAGCCCATGCCGAAGACGCCGAAGACGATGCTCGGCACACCCGCGAGGTTGTTGATCGCGATGCGCAGGGCGCTGATCATCGGCCCGGCGCGGGCATACTCGCGCAGATACAGCGCCGCCAGCACGCCGAAGGGCACCACCACGATGCTCATCAGAAGGGTCATCGTCACCGTGCCGAAGATGGCCGGCAGCACGCCGCCTTCCATGTTCGCATCGCGCGGATCATCGGTCAGAAACTCACCCCAGCGCGAAAAGTAGACGCCCCAGCGCTGCGAGGTGTTCAGTTGATTGGGCGCATAGGCACGGGCGATGTCGCCCAGTTGCAGCGTGGCCTGCTGGCCGCGGGCCGTGCGAAGGGCGATGCCGTAGCGGTCCACCTCCTGCTGCAACGCCCGCCGCTTGCGGTTGATGGGCGCTTCATCCTTCATCAGTTCGATGCGCAGCGTCTCGTAGGCCTCGACGGCCTCGATGTACGCCGGATCGGCGGTGCCGACGATGGCCTCGGTCACGCGAAGCTCGGCCTCGGCCCGTGTCAGGGCGCGTACGAGTTCGGCGCGCTGGGCCTCGCCGTCATCGCGAACCTGCATCCAGTGCGCGATGGCCTCCTCGGTGTCGGCGATGGCCTGTTCATCGGCGTCCGCAGCGCTGCGCAGCCGGGCAAGCCGCGACTCGAGCGCTTCGATGTGTCCCCGAGCCGCTTCGATGACCCGCAGGGGGCGCTTTGCCTCGACCACCGGGTTGTATGCGGCAATCCATGCCGGCGGCGGCTGATAGCGCAGCCGGGCGCCTTCGACGCTCAGCCGCTTCTCTTCCTGAATGCGCGCCAGGCGGCCAAGGTCGTATTTCTCGAACGAACGCCGCTGCGCCACCGCACGGCGCACGGCGCCGTGATGCTCCTGGAACAGCGCCCAAATCTCGCCCGGCTCGGTCGCCACCACCTCGCCATCGAGCACAAAGCCCACAGGGTAGCCGTAGAACCGCCCCCACTCCTCCCGCTCGAACAGCAGCCCCCATTCGGGCGTTTGCACGCCGTCATCGGCCACGCGGTAGTCGGGTATCCAGGTGAAATCGGTCTGGGGCGGCAGGTCGTAGTTGCCCGTGCGATACAGCCGGCGCGTGGCGGTGATGTAGACCTGCGTCAGCAGGATGC
>PUMS01000136.1 GCA_003551485.1 Phycisphaeraceae bacterium
AGAGCGAGCTTCGGCCGAAGCTGGCCTGTGCGGTCGAGTTCGTGGACAAGCCCACGCTCTACGCCTCGAGCGATGTGCTGAGCGTGCATGTCGATGGCCGGGCCGACAACCGCCACCTGATCGGCGCCGATGCGCTGTCGCAACTGAAGGCCTCAGCGCTGCTGATCAACACCTCGCGCGGCTTCGTGATCGATGCCGTCGCGTTGAGGGACTGGGCCTGCTCCGCGGCGGTGCGCGAGGCCGGCGGCGCGGCGATGCTGGATGTACACGAGCCCGAGCCGCCCCCACCGGACTACCCCCTCTCGGGCCTGGCCAACGTCACCCTGCTGCCCCACATCGCCTCGCGCACCCACGAGGCGATGCAGAACATGAGCTGGGTCGTCCGCGACGTCTGGGCCGTGCTCGAAGGCCACCCGCCGATGTTTCCGGCGTGACCGACACGCATCGCTCTCTCCCTCTCCCTTTGGGAGAGGGCCGGGGTGAGGGGGGATTCACGGGGCCCGTCCGACCCCGCCGCGCCGCTCAGCCGTCCATTCGCCGGCGGATCAGCGCCAGGGCCTCAGCGCAGGCCGCATCGAGGTCGCGGTTGACCACGAAGGCATCGTAGAGGCCGCACTCACGTGCCCTGGCGATCTCCCACTGCGCCTTGGCGAAGCGCTTCTGGATCGCGGCCTCGGGCTCGCGGCGGCGGTGGCGCAGCCGGGTGAGCAACTCCTGTTCGCTGGGCGGCAGGATGAACACGGCGAAGGCCCCGGGCATCGACTGCTTGACCTGGATGCCCCCCTGCACGTCGATCTCCAGCAGCATGATGCGGCCTTCGGCGATGGCACGCTCGACCGGCCGGCGCGGCGTGCCGTAGCCGTGATCGAGGTAACGGGCCCACTCGAGCAGTTCGCCCGCCTCGCAGCGCCGTGCGAACTCGGCCTCATCGATGAAGTGGTAGTCCACGCCATTGACCTCGGCTTCGCTGCGCGGCCGGGTGGTGACCGACACGCTCAGTTCGGCCCCGAGTGCTTCTTTCACGTGGCGCACGATGGTCGTCTTGCCCACACCCGAAGGGCCGGAGATGACCACCAGTAATCCGCGAGCGCCCCCGCCCTCGACACCGGGCCGCTCACGCTCGGCCTCGGCCCCGCTCATGACACCCCCATTCCCCCCACCGTGCCCTTCGACGTCGGCGCCGGCGCTGCGCCGGTGGCCGTGACCGGGGTGGCGCCGGCGGCGGCAGGGGTGGCCGTCGAAGATGCGCCGCCGGCTTCACCGGTCCGTGAGCCGGTGACCAGGAACAGGCACGCCATGCGCACCGCCAGGCCGTTGGTCACCTGTTCGAGGATCGTCGACTGCGGGCCGTCGGCCACCGCCGATTCGATCTCGATGCCGCGGTTGACCGGGCCCGGATGCATCACCAGCACGTCCGGCTTCGCCCGCGCCAGCCGCCGTTCGGTGAGGCCGAAGAAGTGGGCGTACTCGCGGACGCTGGGGAAGGCCTGGCTCTGGATGCGCTCGAACTGGATGCGCAGCATGTTGATCGCATCCACCCGCGGCAGCACGGCGTCGAAGTCGCTGGAGAGTTCACAGCCCAGTTCCGTCATGCTCGAAGGCAGCAGTGTCGGCGGGCCCACCAGGATCACCCGCGCCCCCAGCTTCACCAGGCCATGCACGTTGGACCGGGCCACGCGGCTGTGGGCGATGTCGCCCACCAGCGCCACCGTCACGCCCGAGAGGTCGAAATCCTCGCGCCCCAGCCGGCGGGCCAGGGTGTAGATGTCCAGCAGGCCCTGAGTGGGGTGCTCGTGCTGGCCGTCGCCGGCGTTGATCACGCTGCACCGCACCGCACGGGCGAGCTGATGCGCAGCGCCGCTGAGGCTGTGCCGGCAGACGATGACATCCACGCCCATGGCCTCGATGTTGCGCGCGGTGTCGGTGAGGGTCTCGCCCTTGGCCACGCTCGATCCCTTGGCCGAGATGTCCAGCACGTCGGCCGAGAGGCGGCTGGCGGCGAGGTTGAAACTCACACGCGTGCGCGTCGAGTCTTCGAAGAAGAGGTTGACCACCACCCGGCCGCGGAGGGCAGGCACCTTCTTGATGCTTCGCGTGCTGACTTCCTCGAAGCCCCGGGCGGTCTGCAACAGGAAGCGGATGTCCGCGGCCGAGAGCTGCTCCAGCCCCAGCAGGTGGCGGTGGGTCCAGCGGTATTCGGCTCTGGGCGTGGCGGTCACGCGATCGCATCCTCATGCAGGCGGGGTCGGACGATGATCTGATCACGCGCATCGGTCGGCCGCACGTGTACCTCGACGAGGTGATCCACCCCCGGCTCGACGGCGCCGGTCAGGTCCAGGGCGACCTGGTCGGGCGCGATGGGCAGCTCGCGCCCGCCGCGATCGACCAGCACCGCCAGCCACACCCGCCGCGGCCGGCCCAGGTCCATCAGCAGGTCCAGCGCAGCGCGGACGCTCCGGCCGGTCATGAGCACGTCATCGACCAGCACCAGGTCCAGCCCATCGATGGGAAAGTCGATCTCCGTCGGCCGCACCACCGGCTGGCTGGCGACCTCGGAAAGGTCATCGCGGTAGAGAGTGATATCCACCGTCCCCACGTGATCCGGCCGCAGCTTCTCCGCGATCCGCCGCGCCAGCACATCCCCGCGGCTGCGAACCCCCACCATCGCCCACCCCCGCGCCGAAGCCACATCCCGAGCCACCTGCCGCCCAAGCTGCTCGACCAACTCCGCCACTCGCGTTTCATCCGCCAGCACCTTCATGCCTGCCATGGTAGCGGAAGGGGACAGGGGGGAAAAGCCCGATGCGACGGGTGCCCGCCCGGGCGTGTGAAGGCTTACCGGCAACCCGAAAGCCGGAGAATCCGTGCGCAACAGGTACCACCGACGGCTTGCAAGCCCGTGTCCCCGGCGTCGTACATATATACTGCCGGACAGTCCCCCAGTGGCCCCCAGCACCGCCGAGCCTGTTTCACCCCCACCCGCCACGTAAAACGCCAGGTGCGCCCGGCAGCAAACGGTCCGATGACAGCGCCCGCCCGGTTGCGGCGGCGGTGATGGATGCAGCCCCCGATCATGACCCACAGCGAACATCCCGCAGCGTCCGACGCCGATGAACTCACCCCGCGCCGGCGCTTCATCTCCGCGCTTGAGCGCCGGCCCGTTCCCGGTCGCGTGCCGCACTTCGAGCTGGTGTTCTACCTCACAATGGAGGCCTTCGGGCAGGTGCATCCCTCGCACCGCTCGTATCACCAGTGGTTGCAGATGACCGAACGCGAGCGCGAGCTTCACCGGGCCAACATGGCCCGGCTCTACATCGACACCGCCCAGCGCTACGGCCACGATGCCATCCTGCTGCATCCCAACCCCGGCGATGTCCGGGAGGAAATGCGCCTGATCGACACCGTGCGGGCGCTGGCCGGCGACCGCTACTTCCTGATGCTGCATGGCGATGCCACCTTCGGCATACCGGACGGCGCCGGCATGGAGAGCATGAGCCTGCGCATGGCCGAATCGCCCGAGGCGGTGGATGGCGAAGCAACCCGCCGGGTGGATGAGGCGCTTGCCCGTGCCGACCGCCTGGCCGCCCACGGCGGGCTCGACGGCATGGCGCTGTGCGCGGATTACTGCTTCAACAGCGGGCCGTTTCTGCCGCCGGCCTGGTTCGACCGCTTCATCACCCCGCACCTGCACCGCCTGGTGCGCGAATACCGCCGGCGCGGCTACTACGTGCTCAAGCACACCGATGGCAACATCATGCCCATCCTCGACCGGCTCGTGCCCGGAGACCACTCGGCCCGGCCGCATGCGCTGCACTCGCTGGACCCGCAGGGCGGGGTGGACATCGCCGAGGTCGTGGCGAAGGTCGGCGACCGCGTGGCCCTGTGCGGCAACGTCAACTGCGGCCTGCTCCAGACCGGCACGGACCCGCAGTGCACCACATCCGCCCGCTACGCGATCGAGCACGGGATGAAGGCCCCCGGCTACATCTTCTCAACAAGCAACTGCATCTACACCGGCATGTCCCTTGACCGCTACGAACTGATC
>PUMS01000467.1 GCA_003551485.1 Phycisphaeraceae bacterium
CGTCAGCTCGTGCCGTGAGGTGTTAGGTTAAGTCCTTCAACGAGCGAAACCCCTGCCACTAGTTGCCAGCGAGTCATGTCGGGGACTCTAGTGGGACTGCCGGTGTCAAACCGGAGGAAGGTGGGGATGACGTCAAGTCCTCATGGCCTTTATGCCCTGGGCTGCACACGTGCTACAATGGCGCGTACAGAGCGAAGCGATACCGCGAGGTGGAGCAAATCGCAAAAAACGCGCCCCAGTTCAGATTGCAGTCTGCAACTCGACTGCATGAAGGTGGAATCGCTAGTAATCGCGCATCAGCTACGGCGCGGTGAATACGTTCCTGAGCCTTGTACACACCGCCCGTCAAGTCATGGAAGCCGGGAGTGCCCGAAGCCGCCCCAAGTCAGGGGTGTCGACGGTAAGCTCGGTGACTGGGACTAAGTCGTAACAAGGTAGCCGTAGGGGAACCTGCGGCTGGATCACCTCCTTTCTAAGGGATTCCTTGGACATCGACGTGGAGCGATCCACGCGATGAAGTCAGCGCAACCTCGTCCGGCCCGACCGGAAAACCACGCGGAAACGCGTGCGTGAAGGCCTCCCAACTGTTCACCTGTCAACGATCAGGCGCGGCCGTGCCCCAGCGGCCCATGCCCGACGCATGAGGAAGGTGAGTTAATGCTCTCGAGGGCTCCTCAAACGAGGAGCCCTTTTTCATGCGCCGACCTGACCGACCCGGCAAGGGGCATCGACAGCCTGTCGTGGCCCAACCCCTCACCCAACGCCGGGATTCCAGGGGTGGCCTGGTCTGCGGGGTTGCGGGGTCCGGGGGTTCCGGGGTTCCGGGAGGGGCCGGTGTGTCCGCGGGCCGATGGCCACGATCGCGTCCCGGTCCTCTCATGGCCATCAGCCGACGCCCACGTGGCGCGGCCCGGGCCCTGCTGGACAGGGCAACCGGCGCACCTGCCGGTGGGGCCGCTGCGCAGAACCCACCCTGCCCCCCGCTCACGCATTTCCCCGAGGGCCATCAGCGGCCTTAGAATGACCACGAGCCCCGCATCCCACCACCCCGAGTCAGGTCAGGTTGATGAATCAAGAGAATCCCATCTCAGGCAGTTTCGGGGATGAGGATCAACAGGCACAGGAGACGCGGCGGGGGCTGGATACGGTCATCGAACACCTGCTCGAGGCCGCCCGAGAGGATGATGCGCTGCGCCAGGCCCTGCGACGGCTCGCCCAGCAGGTGCTCGAGCGAACGCAGCCGCAGGAAGCGGCGGCGGCCGCCGCCGAACCGGCCGCGCCACGCGATGCGCGCGCTGCGGAAGCGGACGTGGCATCGCTGACCTCGCCGCCCACCGAGCGGGAACTGCGGCTGATCGGGGCCGCGGCACCCCAGCCGCCGCCGATCACCGGGCCCACGCTGTCGCGCCCGCCGCGCGCGCCCACCACCCGAAGCGAGCCGTCGTGGGAGGTGGCAGAGGTGGCCGACGATGAACTGCCGCTGATCGAGCAACGCTGCCGGCTCAAGGCCGAGGCCGCGCAGTGGGCGGCCACGCGGCAACGCTGGGAAGCCGACGGCTGTGATTTCGCCACCGACATTCGCCCGCGCGACCGCGACCTGATCGACCGGGCCAGGGCACTGCCCGATTGCTTTCTGTGGATGTGCCATCCTGATGGGCCCTCCCCGCGCGACCCATCGCTGTGGGAGCAGATCGCCGCGGCTTTCACCGCCTCGGCCAACGCCCTGGCCCTTGTGCAGAGCAGCATCGAGCACAAAGAGCGGTTCCGCGACCTGTTCGAGCAGAGCCTCAGTCTGCTGGCCGAGGCCCAGTCGGCCCTTCGCAGCGCGGTGGCCGCCATCAGCGACCGTGACGATACTGATCAGTCCCGCATTCACCGCTGGCTGAAGCGAATTACCTCTGAGCAGGGGGTGTTCATCCGCCGTCACATGCGGGCCGACGATCCGGCCGACCCCGCCGCCCTGCCCGAGGTCGAGCAGCGCATCGAGCAGCTTCACGCGCATCTGACCCAGCGCCACCAGGCCCAGCGCCAGCGCCGATCGAACCTCCAGCGCGTGGAGTACCACCTGCGGCGGCTGTCCGAGGGCACCGCGGTGAACCCGGACCACGACTGGCAGGTCGTCGTGGGCACGGTGGACAACCTGGTCAGCGACGGTCTGCCGCCCAGCGATGCGCGGTTGCGGGAACTGCTGCTGCCGCACGTGGAGCGGATGCCGGACTTCGACTCGGTGCCACAGAACTTCGACCTGGTGATGCGCGAGATCGACCGCTATCTGAGCACCCGCCCCAGCGCCGACCCCGACCGCACGCCCGCAGCGCCTTCGCCGCAGGTGGCCCGCGTCCGGAAGCTGCTGGAAGGCAAGGCCATGGTGATGATCGGCGGCGACCGCCGGCCCGAGAGCCAGCGCAACCTCAAGCAGGCCTTCGGTCTAAGCGAGCTCTACTGGGACCACACGGCCCCGCATCAGCCGCTGTCGGTCTTCGAGCCGACCATCGCCCGGCCGGAGGTGGCCGTGGTGCTGCTGGCGATCCGCTGGTCCAGCCATGCCTACGGCAGCCTCAAGGAAATCTGCGACCGCCTGGGCAAGCCGCTGGTCCGCCTGCCCGGCGGTTACGGCGTCAACCGCGTCGCCTCCGACATCCTCGATCAGTGCAGTGCTCAGTTGCAGGGCGCAGCGCAGTGAGCAGCGGGGCGGCATGGTCGCCCTTCGGGCGAAGCGCGCAGCGCGTAGGGTGGGGTGAGGGTGAGGGAGGTTTACGTCCTGGCGCCGCTCAGAAGGGAGGTGGCGGTCATGGCCTCGGGCTGGTCCAGGCCCATCAGTTCGATCATCGTCGGGATGATGTCGGCCAGGCGGCCATCGGCTTTGAGCGATGCCGATGGCTCGGTGGCGCTGCCCGAGGCCAGTTCGCGCAGGCGGGCATCGACCAGGATGCACTCGACATCGTAGAGCGTGTGGGCGGTGTGGGCCGAGCCGGTGTCGGGGTCGTGCATCTGCTCGGCGTTGCCGTGGTCGGCGGTGACGATGGCAAAGCCGTTGCGCGCCAGGGTGGCATCCACGATGCGGCCGACGCACTCATCCACCGTCTCGATGGCCTTGATCGCGGCCTCGAGCACGCCGGTGTGGCCGACCATGTCGCCGTTGGCGAAGTTGACCACGATCACATCCTCGCAGTCAGCATCCGCCAGCCGCGCCAGAACCAGGTCGCGCACCTGCGGGGCGCTCATCTCGGGCTGAAGGTCGTAGGTGGCGACCTTCGGTGACTGGGCCATCTGCCGCTTCTCGCCTTGAAACGGCTGCTCGCGGTAGTCGTTGTAGAAGAAGGTCACGTGGGGGAACTTCTCGGTCTCCGCGCAGCGGAACTGCGTCAGGCCGTTTCGGCTGAAGAACTCACCGGCAATGTCGGTCATCTTCGGCGGCTTGGGATAGGCCACGTGTACGTAGGGGGCGAGGGCCTCATCGTAAGCGGTCAGCGTCACGAAATGCACATCGAGCTTGGCGCCGCGGTCGAAGCCGCGCCGGCCGGTGTCGGGTGAGGGGGCCACCTGCGACCACTGCTCATCGGGAAAGACGAAGGCGCGGGTGATCTCGCGGGGGCGGTCGCCGCGGTAGTTGTAGAAGATCACCGTGTCGCCATCGCCGATGCGCTGGGCCATGGCCTCGTCGCGGCCGGGGCCGATCATGGTGGGCACGATGAACTCATCGCCGTTCTGCGAGGGCGTGGTCGGGTTGTCGTAGTAATGCTGGATCGCCTCCCGGGCGGTGGCGGCCAGTGCCACTTCGTTGCCACCGCCGCGGCCGGTGAGGCAGGCATGGGCCTTCTCCACCCGCTCCCAGCGGTTGTCGCGGTCCATGGCGTAGTAGCGGCCGCAGATCGTGGCGATGTGGCCGACGCCGATCTCCTGGCACTTGGCCTCGATCTGGCGGATGAACTCGATGCCGGTGAAGGGGCCGGTGTCGCGGCCATCGGTGAAAAGGTGCAGGGCCACCCGCGGCTGATCGAGCCGCTTGCACAGCTCGATGCAGGCATACAGGTGGGTCATCA
>PUMS01000401.1 GCA_003551485.1 Phycisphaeraceae bacterium
CGGCGGCATGCGAAGACCCCGCCCCAAGTGTCACCGGACGGGGGATCGTCTACAATCCCCCCCGTCGCGCCGGTGGCGGTGGCGGCGGCGGCGGCGCAGCAGCGGAGGGCATCGCAGCCGTTGCGACCCGCCCGCCGACTCGATTCCCCGGCACCCGACTCTCCGGCCGGCCTTGCCGAACACCCACCCAAAACAGACCCTGCCATGAACCGAATGCAGTTTTACGTCACCACGCCCATCTACTACGTCAACGACCGGGCGCACATCGGGCACATCTACACCACCACCATCGCCGACGTGGTGGCGCGGTATCACCGGCTGCGCGGGCGCGACACGTTCTTCCTCACCGGCACCGATGAGCACGCGGCGAAGGTGGCCGACGCCGCCGCCGAGCGCGGCAAGACCGCCCAGCAGTGGGCCGATGAGAACGCCGCCAGCTTCCAGGAAACCTTCGCCCGCCTGGGCATGAGCCACGATGACTTCATCCGCACCAGCCAGGACCGCCACAAGCAGCGGGTGCTCCGCTACGTGAGGGAACTGCTCGAGTGCGGCGACGTCTACGCCGGTGAGTACGAGGGCTGGTACGACGCCGGGCAGGAAGAATACATCACCGAGAACAAGGCGCGCGAGCTGGACTACAAGAGCCCCATCACCGGCAGGCCACTGGTCCGCAAGCGCGAGCGCAACTACTTCTTCCGGCTCAGCGCCTACGCCGATGCACTGCGCCAGTGGCTCAACGACAACCCACGCGCCGTGCTGCCCGAAGCGCGGCGGAACGAGGTGCTCGGCCGGCTGGGCGAGGGGCTCAACGATGTGCCCATCAGCCGCACCGGCACCGGCGGCTGGGGCATCAGCGTGCCCGGCGATGCCGAGCAGACCATCTACGTCTGGATCGATGCGCTGTTCAACTACCTGACCACCGTCGACACCGACCCGCGGCGCCACTACTGGCCGGCGGATGTGCACTTCATCGGCAAGGACATCCTCTGGTTCCACGCGGTGATCTGGCCGGCGGTGCTGATGGCCCTGGGCCGGCGGCCCGGCTTCGAGTGGGTCAAGCTGCCGCGGTGCGTCTATGCCCACAGCTTCTGGATCGCCGAGGGGATGAAGATGTCCAAGACGATGGGCAACTTCATCGACCTGGAGAAGATCGATGCCTACATCGCCGAGTTCGGCCTCGATGCGCTGCGCCACTTCCTGACGATCGAGGGCCCGCTGGGCAACACCGACGGCGACTTCGCCCACGCGCGCTTCATCGAGATATACAACAGCGAACTGGCCAACACGCTGGGCAACTGCATCAGCCGCGTGTGCAACATGGCCGGCCGGTACCTCGACGGCGCCCTGCCCGCAGCACCCGAGGATGGCGCGGAGTGCCGCGAGGCCGCCGATCGCGCCGCCGCGGCGGCCGTCGAGCACTACGAGGCCCTGGCCCTGGACCGCGCCGGCGAGAGTGCCATCGAGCTGGTCCGAGCCGTCGATGCCTACATCGAGCGCACCCAGCCTTTCAAGCTGGCCAGAGACCCCGCGAAGAAGGATGAGGTGGGTGCCATCCTCGCCCGCTGCGCGGAGGCACTCCGCATCGCCACGGTGCTTCTGTGGCCGATCCTGCCCAACAAGATGGCCGAGGCCTGGGCAAGGCTGGGCTGCGCCGATTACGCCGCGGCCCTGACCGACCGCGGCCGCGGCCGGCTCGATGACTGGCTGGCCTGGGGCCAGCTCCCTGAAGGCACCCGCATCACCCAGGGCCCGGCCCTGTTCCCACGCCATCAGGAAGCGAAGTAAGGCCGCGCGCAGGGTGGGTGGAGCGAGGTCTGCCCAGCGACGGCTTCGACAGCGCTCCGCGCTGAACCCAGCACGGGCGCGTGCGGCGCGGGCCGATTGCCATGCGTGCAAGGGCGCATCAGGGTGCCACTGGTGGCTTGTCCACCAGTGCCTCTAACGCACGCTGCGAGCCCTGGCCGGCAAGCAACCGGGTCCACCCGGTTGCGGTCACTGCTCGGGATGCTCACGGGCGAAGGCCTCGTGGTCGGCATCGGCCTTGCGGCGGATCGCTGCATCCTGCTCGGCGCGGGCTTCGGCCTCGGCGGCGGGTGAGTCGGTGCGATCGATGAGGAAGCGGTAGACCATCTCCAGCGTTTCGCCGCGGTCGAGGCGCTCGGTGAAGAAGAAGCCGAAGCGGCCGTAGTCGCGCCACGACAGCTCCTGGACCTTGTTGGCCGGCGGGTTGATCTGTGTGACGCTGTACCAGTTCTCATGCAGCGGGAAGCGGAAGTTGACCCAGCGCAGCTCATCGCTGACCACCCGCCCCCCGCCGGGCGGCAGGTCGGCCGGCTCCCAGAGGTAGACGGTGCGGCGGCGGTGGTTGTCCACCTCGGCATCGGCACGGAACTGGACGCCGGCGTGGTGCAGGTCGCCCTCGAGGCGGATGTCGCGCGAGGCGGTGAGTTTCGAGTGGTGGTCGATGCGGGTGCGGCCGTCGGGCCGCGAGACCGTGATGGTTCGGCGCTCGACGAGCAGCAGGCCAGCGAGATCATCATCGCGGTTGGCCGAGAGCCAGTGCAGGTCGACTACCAGCGTGGCCGAGTCCTCACCGCCCCGCTTTTCGACGATCTGGTGCAGCACGATCGCCTCGCCCCGCCGCAGGTGCCACAGGTCGTCGCGGCCGAGGTCCGAGTGCAGGTGGTTCCAGCCGACGTAGATACCGCGGTGGTGGGGGAATCGGCCGCGGGTGCTGCCGTCGGGGTTCAGGCCGGGGTTGGTCAGTAGGTTGCCCTCATCATCGTAAACGGCGAGGTAGGCCTTCATCTGCCCTTCGCCGTGGATGAAGCTGGCGATGACCCGCTCATCTTCCTTGATGTCGATGCGGCGGCCGGGCAGTTGGTCGTTGTCGCGGTCGACGATCGTCCATCTCTCGCCCGCCGACTCGGCCCCATCGTCGGCCATCGCTGGCGCAGCGGCCAGGGGTGGCATCAGCGCGAGCATCAGCGCGAGCATCAGCGTCGACAGCGCCCACCGCCGCAGCGCGGCGGGTGCATCGAACGCACGGTGCGACAGGTGCCTGTGAGGGTTCCGGGGGCGTCGGGGGCGTCGGGGGTTCCGGGGGTGTTGTGGCGACATCACAATCTCCTTACTTCCAGTCGGGGTCGCGGGTGCCACGAAGCACGTGGACCACGATGCCCAGCACCACCAGCGCGGCGATCACGCCCAGGGCCACGTAGCGCGTGGCGATCTCGGTTCCGGGGAATGGCCCGGTGCGGGTCCAGATGGTCCAGCCCGCGGCGGTGACGATGAAAGCCAGCGCGGCCAGCATCAGGCCGTTCCACCACACGCGGCGGAGGCCCCTGGGCATCTGATCGCCAAGCAGCCGGCGGTTGTTCATCAGGCAGAAGAAGGTGATGTAGGCGATCGGGGCCAGCATCATGCCGAAAACACTGGTGGGCACGACCAGGAAGTAGCGCGCCTCCTCGCGCCATAGTGTCAGCGATCCCAGCGCCCCGATAGCCACCACGATCAACGCCCCCACCCGGTGCAGCCATCGGCTGCCGGGCCGGTTGAACATCTCGGTGAAGACGAAGCCGTTGATGAGCATGAGGATGATGATCGTGGAGACCGCCACGCCGAATACGCCGATGCCGAAGACGTACTGGGCGAAGATCGGACCGGTCAAGGGCTCGAGCGCCCGGGCCAGGTCCCATGCATCGCGGTCGATGACCACGGCGGCGACGCGGCGGTCGGCCACCGGCAGTGCCTCGCGCAGCGATTCGTATTCAGCGGCGGCCTCGTCCCCGCCCCGGCGCAGTCGCTCGGCCACCGCGGGGGCCCGCTGCTCGAGTTCCCACAGCACGCGGCGGTCGAGCAGGCGGTTGTAGCGGTTGAGCAGCCCAGGGTCGGGCTCGACGACCTCGCCGGTGACCGCATCGGTCTCACCCAGCAGGCCCGGCGCCGGCTGATTGTGCAGTTGCGCACCGGCGGCGATCAGCACGCAGGTGGTGACGATGATGAAGGGGATGAACAGGCCCGTGGCCAGGTCGAA
>PUMS01000108.1 GCA_003551485.1 Phycisphaeraceae bacterium
CCATCCACAGCGACCGGACGGCGGCGGGGCAACTGACCGTCCTGGGCGATGTGACCGACATCGCCATCGCCGGCCAGTGGCTCGGCGCCGAAGACCTCTCGCCCATCACCGAAGGCGACCGCACGCTGGGCTGGACGGCGACGATCCAGATGCAGGCCGGCTGGACCCCCATCCTGCTGCGCCTCGCCCACGCCACCGAACCGCCGAAGGCGGCGGTGTTCATCGAACTGGAGCGATGAAGTCTCGTTGCTCGTGGGCCGGGTCATCGGGCACGGCCGTCCCGGCCATACGGGGCCCCCAGCCCGGAATGCGGCCAAGACGGCCGCGCTCCGCTGGGGGGGTCAGTCGATGCGCTCGATGGTGACGCGGCCGGTCATGTCGGCGATGCGGATGCGGTAGTGCTGGTCGCGGCTGAGGATGTCCACCGACCCGCCGCGCGTGGGTGAGCCGATGTCATCGAACTCGAGGTAGCCATCGCTGCCGAAGTCGACGTGGTCGATGCGAACGCCGTCGAAGCGGCGGTCGCCGGTGAAGTCGGTAATGTAGCCGCCGCTGCCGCGCCACGAGGCGGGGATGGTCAGATTGGTGTCATCGGTGATGCGGTAGCGGTTCTGTGCCGGCTCGAAGACCACCCGCCTGATCCGCTGGTGGGCGATGGCATCGTTCTGAGCGATGAGGATGTCGGCGATGAGCATCCTGGCCGCGGCCTGGGCGTTCATCTGTCCGCTTCGCACCATGTGCGGCACCACGATCGCACTGGCGATGCCCAGGACGATGACGACCACCAGGATTTCGACAAGTGTGAACGCGCGGCGGGGTGTGGCATTGCCGTTCATGGTGGATGCTCCGGTCTGCGGTGGCCGTGCGAACCCGGCTCCCTCTCGCGTCGGGAGAGGGCGAATGACGCGGATGTAGGGTGGGTCAAGCGCAGCGGACCCACCACCACGTGCCCTTAAGCACCTCAGACAACTTGCTCAATGCGCGGCGTGGGCAAGGGTGGACCAGCCACCAGCGGCAGCGGGCGGTGGGTCCGCTGCGCTTGACCCACCCTACCCTGTGGTGTGGGTACCCGGCGCACGGTCCGCGGCGCCGGTTACTCATCGTCGTTGTTGCGGCGGGGTTCGAGGGCGTCGATGTTGTCGATGCGCACGCGGACCTCGCCGCTCTTGAGCAGGTTGTTCTGGGCCGTGATGCCGCGGTCGATGCTCTCGAGCAGGCGGATCATCCGCAGGCGTTGCTCGGCCGGCTGCACGGCGGGCTGGGCGTGGGCCTCGCGGGCGGCGGTGAAGCTCAGGTCAAAGCCGGTGGCCGGCATCGTGGCCGACGGCGCCGTCCAGATCGTCCAGAGCTGAAGCGTCAGCAGCAGGGCGATGATCGTCAGCACGGTGTTGAGGTAACGCAGCGAACGCATGATCGGGCTCCTTCGATGTCGGTGCGATCGGTATGGAGGCAGGATGGAAGGATGCGGGGCAGTGAGGCGGCCGTGCGCTGTGGCGGCGACGGCGGGCAATCAAAAGGCCGCCCCGGCCTTGGGGCCAGGGCGGCCGGAGTGTGTTGCAGTGGTGTGACTGCGCCAGGGCTTAGTCGGTGTCGTAGCCCAGGGCACGCTGCACGTCGGCGTCGAGGTCACCGGCGGCGGCGAAGAACTGCTGGGTGTCGGGATTCCAGCCCCAGCCGTGATCGGCGGCATCGACATCCAGGCCGTCCTGCTCGCCGCTGAGAATCGCCACGCTCGTGGCGTTGGCACGCGGCGAGAAGGGATTGCGCGGCGCCTGCTGGAGGTAGGGGCCGAACTCGTTGTCACGCGTGGTCATCTGTTCCCACTGGTCCTCGTCGGTGAAGCTGGGATAGACGTCACCGTTCTGGTTGCGGTACAGCTCGAGCTGGCTGCGGATCGACTGCTGCTGCGCAGCAAGGTTGCTTGCCCGAGCCGATTCGCTGGCGGAGCTGAACTGCGGAATGACGATCGCGGCAAGGATGCCGAGGATCACCACGACGATGAGGATTTCCACGAGCGTGAAACCCTTGCGGAGGCGGAGGCGATTGCGATTCATGAACGTTCTCCCAAAAAAGAGACCAACCCATTGACCGTGAGTCCCGCGGACTCGACTGTTCCTTCGAATGCCCCCACCGTGAGGGCACCATTTATTTCGTCCGGGCGACGGGCCGACTTAACCTGTCTTGCCCATTCCCCATCATTTCCACCGTCCCCCCCGCCGGCCCCCTACCCTCTGCTCCGCGCTGCTGCCCGGTCCCCATCCCGTTGCCGGGTCCACCACCCGGCGGCGCTGCGACGGCATCAAACAGACGATTCACCTGCCCGCCAGGCAACCCCGAGCGCCTCTTTTTTCCATCCCGCCCCCGCCGGTCGGCTTGCCCAGATGCAGCAGCCGGCGCAGCCGCACCAGGTGGACGGCAAGGCCGCCTCCGCTCCGCGAACCCATCCCGATTCGCGGCTGAGTCACTCAGGATTTGCAGAGGTTCGACATGCGCCCGGTCTGCAAGCTGTCGCAGCAGGACCGCAATGCACTGCCCTGAACAAAACTCCCTCTCCCTCCGGGAGAGGGCTGGGGTGAGGGCAGATGCACGAGGCCCGTCCGAACCTGCCCTCACCCCCGGCCCCTCTCCCGAGGGGAGAGGGGGGAAAGAGCCGCCCGCGCTTTTCATCCTCGTGGGTGCGGCCGGGACGGCCGCGCTCCATGGCCCCGAAGCCACTGCCACACCCGCTCAGCGCGGGGTGATGCGCCAGTTCATGCGGCGGACGGCATCGGTGCGGATGCTGACCTCGGGCTCATCCGGGCTCATGCGGCCCTCGAAGTGCAGCGACATGGCCAGCACGGCGCTTTCGCGAAGGGGCGGCAACGTTTTATCCGTGGGGTAGGCGCCCTCGATGCGCTGCGTGACCGTGGCCTCCTGTACGTGCATCCCCCCGGGCAGGGCGCCGGGGGGAAAGCTCAGCCTCGAGACGTCCAGTTCGGCCTTCAACTCCAGGCAGTGGTGGCCATCGTGCTCGGCAGTGCCCGCCAGCTCGACATGGCCATCCACGTCACGGCTGCGGGCGTTGAGCTGCATGTGCGAGAACAGCCGCGATGCCGCCGCGCGGTCCACCGACCACCGCTCGCCCACGCGGCGGGGGCTTGTGCTGCCGAAGACCTCATCCAGGCTCACCGGCGGGGGCACGAGGTCGACCACGGCCGCGAGCACTTCGCTCAGCTCCGCCGGAAGCGCGCCACCGCCCTGGATGCTGAATGCGGTTACGCCCTCCTGGCGCGTGGCGATGATCGTCTGCCCCGCCTCCACCGGCCGATGCTCCTGCTCATCGATGCGGATCAGCAGCTTGCCCACCCGCAGCGCCAGCCGCGTGGGCAGGCCCTGCTCATCGACCGCGGTCACGGTGACCTCGGCTTCGAGGTCGATATTGCGGCGGATGGTCTGGTCCGAGCCGCGCTCGCCCGCCTGGTTCATCCGGTTGCGGATCGTCTCGCTGGCCGAGGCCACCAGGTCGTATTGCTGCTCGGCCGCGAAGGCCCGCACGAGTTGGATGGGGTAGGTCTGCTGGGCGCCGGCCTGTGCCGATGCAGGGCCCAGTCCCGAGCCGGGGCCGGAGCCGGGGCCGGCGGTTGCCGACAGCATCAGGGCCAGGGCCAGGACGGTTGAGACGGTGAACGGCATCGCGGTCATCTTGCGCATAAAGGCGCTCCTTCAATCAGTCTGGGTACCCAATCGGCCCCGCCGGGCCGCGGTTCATGCAGGATGAGCCGGCAAGCCGTGGCGGGCGGTCCATTTGCCATATCGAGTGCCGCT
The DNA here is from genome assembly GCA_003551485.1 of Phycisphaeraceae bacterium. Taxonomy (GTDB): domain Bacteria; phylum Planctomycetota; class Phycisphaerae; order Phycisphaerales; family Phycisphaeraceae; genus B1Sed10-187. Next base: position 3,805 of record PUMS01000108.1, read on the forward strand.
CAGGCGGCAGTTGCCCCCGCTGCCCTGAAAATAACTCCCTCTCCCTCCGGGAGAGGGCTGGGGTGAGGGCAGACACGCAGGGCGGGTCCCAATCTACCCTCACCCCCGGCCCCTCTCCCGGAGGGCGAGGGGGGTAAGAGCCGCCCTGCGATGCGCGCGAGGCAGCCCGGCAACCCATCGGGGCCCACTGGCGCTGTCATCGGCCACCCGCCGCCGCGGGCGTTAACATGG
>PUMS01000313.1 GCA_003551485.1 Phycisphaeraceae bacterium
CACCGCGCGCGACTTCGACGCCCTGGCTTTCGACCTGTCGGCCCGGGGCGAGCACCTGCCGCTGATCTGGCTGGACCATGAAAACCCCACGCCCGAGGGGCACGGCTTCGGCATGGCCACCTACGTCAGCGGCCCGCCCCGGCGCGGCAGCGCCGGGCACGAGGCGGTGGCGGGCCTGGGCGCGATCGTGGGCGCTTCGGTGGCGGACATCGACAAGCGCGCGGGCAAGCACGACTTTGTCGCCATGGCATGCCAGTATTTCAACGAGGATGCCGATGAACAGCTCGTGCTCAACAAGCCCGGCGATGAATCGGGGCTGAGCTACTGGTACGAGATTTTCCCGCACATCCTCTTCTACATGTTGGTGGACCTCTACCCGCGTGCCGGGAGGCTGGGCTCGGTCATGCAGACCACCGCCGACCGCTGGGTCGAGGCCTGCCGGGCGCTGTCGGCCGATGGGCAAAGGCCCCTGGACTTCAACCACACCGCCTTCGACTTCAAGACCATGGCGCCGGTCAGCAACGGCAAGTGGATCGAGCCGGATGCGGCGGCGGGCATCGCCTGGCTGCTCTACAGCGCCTTTCATCGCTGGCCGCGGCGCGACTACCTCGAGTGCGCCCGGCGCTGCATGGACAGCCTGCTGGCCCGCGAGGGCAACCCCCTATACGAGGTGATGCTGCCGTTCGCCGTGACGCTTGCTGCGCGGCTCAACGCCGAGCAGGGCACCGCGTACGATGTGTCCCGCCTGCTGCGCTGGTCTGCCGGCATCAGCGATGTGCGAAAGGGCTGGGGGGTGATCTGCGACAACTGGGCGGGGCTGGACTGCCACGGGCTGATGGGCTCGACGATCGACTTCGGCGGCTATGCCTTCGCGATGAACAGCTTCGTCAGCAGTTCGATGGTCGTGCCCGCGGCACGGTATGACCCGCGGCTGGCGCGGCCGATCGGGCGGTGGCTGCTCAACGCCGCCAACGCCGCTCGGCTGTTCTACCCCGATGAACTGCCGCCGGAGAACCAGTCCTGCCCCGACTGGGAGCCGGCCTCGCGGCACGCGGTCTGCTACGAGGGGGTGTGCAAGGCATACGAGGGCCGCTCGCCCTATGCCATGGGCGACCCGACGCGGCTGAACTGGGGCAAGCTCGACTTCGCCCTCTACGGTGCGGCCTACGCCGGCTTCTACGCGGGCGTGGTCCATCCCACCGCGGTGCCCGGCGTGCTGGCGCTGGATTGCGTGGCGACCGACTTCTTCGCCGATCAGGCCTGGCCGACGTGGCTCTACTACAACCCCCACGATTTGGCGGTGACGGTGGAACTGTCGCTTGGCAAGGAGGCGAAAGGCGTTTATGATGCCGCCGGCCATCGCTGGGTGAGCGAATCGGCCGACGGGACGTTGAGCATCGACCTGGCGCCGGACAGCGCGAAGGTGCTGGTGCTCACACCACCCCGGCCGCGCCAGCGCAAAGAGGGGCGGTGGCGGCTGGCCCAGGGCGTGGTGATCGACTACGCTGCCCCGCGGGACTGAGCCGGTCAGCGGCTCAAAGGCTCGGGGAACGGGTGCTGCAACGGGAAGGCAGAGGGTGAGGGGACATCGTGGCCCAGGCATCTCGGGGGCCGTCACCTCGCCGGGGTCGGTTGCGGCGGGGAGGGGCAATATTGACAGCCATCTATGAATGACTATGATGCGGACAGTTCGGCTTCGGACCTGGTCAGGGTCTTCAAGGCACTGGGTGAACCCGTGCGCCTTCAGATCCTGCAACTGCTGCCGCTGACCGAGAGCTGCGAGGAGGTTTACAACGTCTCGGAGCTGGCCGAGGCGCTCGGCCTGGCCCAGCCCACCGTCAGCCACCACCTGTGCGTGCTGAAGAAGGCAGGGCTGGTCAGGTGCCGCAAGATGTGCCGCGACAAGTACTACTGGGTCGACCGCACGGCCCTGGATGCGGCCCTGGGCGCCTTCAATCAACTCATGCAGCAGCGAAGCTGAGCTCCCCCAGCCGTGGCCGGGGCGCGGCGGGGGGGTAAGGGTGGCCGCGCGGTCAATTTGCGCCGGGTGGCCGGCAACAGATTCCGTTTTCAGCAAGGAGACCATTCGCGATGCAGTACCGTCCGCTTGGAAGAACCGGCGTCAAGGTCAGCCCACTGTGCCTGGGGTGCATGATGTTCGGCGGCAAGACCGAACCCGAACCGTCGATGGACATCATCGACCGCGCCATCGATGCCGGCATCAACTTCCTCGACACCGCCAACGTCTACAGCCGCGGCAAGAGCGAGCAGGTGGTCGGCGATGCCCTCCAGCGCAACGGCAAGCGCGACCGCATCGTCCTGGCCACCAAGGTCCACGGCCGCATGGCCGATGATGACCCGAACATGATGGGCAACAGCCGCCGCCACATCATTCAGCAGTGCGAGGCCTCGCTCAAGCGGCTCAAGACAGACTGGATCGACCTCTACCAGGTCCACCGCCCGCGTTCCGAAACTCCCTTCGATGAGACGCTGCGGGCACTGGACGACCTGGTCCGCGCCGGCAAGGTGCGCTACCTGGGCACCAGCACGTTCGCCGCATGGCAGTTCGTCGAGGCGCTGTGGGTGAGCAAGGAATTGGGGCTCAACCGCTTTGTCTGCGAGCAGCCGCCCTACAACCTGCTCGACCGCCGCATCGAGCGCGAGCTGCTGCCCATGGCGCGCAGCCACGGTGTGGCCGTGATCCCCTGGTCGCCGCTGGGCCAGGGCTTCCTCACCGGCAAGTACCAGCGCGACCAGGCACCGCCCGAGGGCTGGCGGCTCAGCCCCGATCACTTCCGCACCAAATCCGTTCTCGAATCGCAGCGCACCTTCGACATCGTCGATGTGCTCAAGGCCATCGCCGCGGAGAAGGGCGATGGTGTCAACGCCGGCCACATCGCCCTCTCCTGGTGCATGACCCGGCCGGGTGTGACCAGCCCGATCATCGGCCCGCGGACGATGGAGCAGTTCGAGGACAACCTCAAGGCCCTCGAGGTCGAGCTGGGCGATGAGGACATCAAGCGCATCGACGAGGTCAGCCCGCCCGGTGATATGGTCGCACCGTATTACAACGCCGACTTCGGGCCGTCGCAGTACCGCTGGCCCTGACCCCACCCGACGGTTCTGCCAACCCTCAACACGGAGCCATCACCATGATCCATCGCACACTCGGACGAAGCGGCATTCGCATCAGCGGTCTGGGCCTGGGCTGCTGGGCCATCGGCGGCCCCTATGTCACGGAGAACGGCGATCCATGCGGCTGGGGTGACGTGGATGATGGCCAGTCCGTCCGCGCCATCCACCGCGCCATCGACCTGGGCGTGAGCTTCTTCGACACCGCCGAGTGCTACGGTGCCGGCCATTCGGAGAAGGTCCTCGGCCGGGCCCTCGAGGGCCGCCGCGACGGGGTGGTCATCGCCACCAAGTTCGGCCACAACGTCGATGAGGACAAACGCCAGGCCCTGGGCAGCGACCCGAGCGTCGAACACCTTCAGAAATCCTGCGAGACCAGCCTCAGACGCCTGCGCACCGATCGCATCGACGTGATGCAGTTTCACCTGGGCGGCTACGATGAAGACAAGGTCGAGCCGCTGCTCGAGGCGCTGGAGAGGCTCGTCGCCGCGGGCAAGGTCCGCTGCTACGGCTGGAGCACCGATTCACCCCAGCGCGCTGCCGCCTTCGCACGCGGCCGCCATTGCAGCGTGGTGCAGCAGCAGTTGAACATCTTCGAGGGCAACGAAGAAACCCTCGCCCTGGCTGAGCGCGAGAACCTGGCCAGCATCAACCGCGGCCCGCTGGCCAAGGGCATCCTCACCGCCAAGTTCACACGCGGCGCGCGGCTGCCGGACAACGATGTGCGCCACCGCTGGGACACCACCGAAGGCACCATCGCGCAGGCCATCGACACCGCCGCGGCCATCCGCGAGGTGCTCACCAGCGATGGCCGAACCCCCGCCCAAGGCGCCATCGGCTGGCTGTGGGCGCGCAGCGGGGTGACCGTGCCCATCCCCGGCTTCAAGACCGTGGCGCAGGTCGAGGACAACGCCGGCGCGCTGGCCAAGGGCCCGCTCAGCGAAGCCCAGATGCAGCAGATCGAGCAGATCCTCGAAGAAGCCGGCTGGCAACGCCAGCGCTTCGCCTGACGGCCCGGCGGCCACACCTGCACACGGCCACGCCGCAATTCGGGTGGCGCGGTGTACCATGCGGCAGGCCGGTTGCGGCAGGGTTGGCCATGACGAACCTGGAGCAGCGGTGATGAAGACGATTCGATGGGGCATGATCGGCTGCGGCAGCGTGGCCGAGGTCAAGAGCGGGCCGGCCCTTTACAAGACCGAGGGCAGCGAGCTGGTTGCGGTGATGCGGCGAAACGGTGAGCTGGCGCGCGACTACGCCCGGCGTCACGGTGTGCCGCGATGGTACGACCGCGCCGGCGACCTGATCGCCGATGCGGATGTCAACGCCATCTACATCGCCACGCCCGTGGGCACGCACTGCGAATGCGCCCTGGCCGCGGCCGCGGCGGGCAAGCCGTGCTACGTCGAGAAGCCCATGGCACGCAATCACACCGAGTGCATGCGGATGATCGAGGCCTTCCAGGGCGCCGGCCTGCCGCTGTTCGTGGCCTATTACCGCCGTGCCATGCCGCGGTTTGTCAAGGTCGCCAGGCTGCTGGAATCCGGTTGCCTGGGCACGCTGACATCGATTCAGTACCGCTACGCCGAGCCGCGCCATGAAGCGATCGACCCGGCCGACCTGCCCTGGCGGCTGCGGCCCGAGCACGGCGGGGGCCTGGTGATGGACATGGGCTCGCACACGCTGGACCTGATCGACCACCTCATCGGCCCGCTCGAGCACGTGGCCGGAAGCGCGGCCAACCGCGCCTCGGGCTGCCCGGTCGAGGACACCTGTGCGATGAGCTTCACCGCCGCGGGCGTTCCCGGCGCGGCGGTGTGGAACTTCGCCAGCCAGGCACGCGAGGACCAACTCACCTTCACCGGGACCAAGGGGCGGCTGTGCATCAGCACCTTTGGTGAAGAGCCCATCGAACTGCACACCGCCGATGGTGTCGAGATATTCGACATTCCCTACCCCGAGCACGCCCAGCAGCCGCTGATTGCCACGATCGTGGCCCAGCTGCGCGGTGAAGGCCGCTGCCCCAGCCCCGCCACCTCCGCCGCGCGGACTTCCCAAGTGCTCGATACGGTGCTCAGCGACTATTACGGCGGCCGGGAGGATGCCTTCTGGAGCCGCGCTGCATCCTGGCCGGGCAGGCGGGTGTGAGTGTCCAGCGGGCCGCGGATGGCGCGTTGAGGATGTTGGCCCATGTTGCCGCGCCTCGATTCGCTCGGCCTCACCGTGGCCTGCACCCGGGGACCGCCCCGGCAATGAAACCCATCCTGCATTGCCATCCGCCACCACCGCCGGCTCAAGGTTCCCGCTGCGCCTCGCGGGCCCAGGCGCGTGGGCCGCGGCCCATGACCTGCTTGAAGATGCGGTGGAACTGGGCGTAGCTGCCGAAGCCCGCATCCAGGGCGTTGCTGAGCATGTCGCGATGCGGCCGTGATCCGGTCAGTTGCACAAAGCGCTCGATGCGCTGGCGGTTGCGGTAGGTGGTAAGGGTGATGCCGGTCTGCTCGCGGAACAGATGGCTCAGCCGCGACGGGCTCAGCCCCACCGCCGCGGCCAGTGCCGGCAGGCTGTCATCCCGGAGGCCACCGCCGCGCAGCAGATCGACGGCGCGGCGGACGGCCGCATGAACCGTTGCCGGCGCCGTCGGTGCAAGGGCTTCGGCGAATGCACGCCATGCCGCGAGCATCAGGTGGGCCAGCGCGGCGTTGGCCAGCGTGGCGGCGTGGCACCGCTGAGCTTCGGCGGCATCGACGAAGAGTCGCTCGAGCCGGCCCGCCGCGCTGCGTTGCAGGCGCCGCAGGGATTCACCCCTCGGATTGCGCGACCGCCACGGACGCTGGGCCGGCTCGCGGGCCCATCGCCGCACCAGTCGGGGCTGAAACACACCGATCCACATCTCGAATCCCCGGCCCTCGCGAAGCAGGTGATGATCCTGGCTTGGAAACAGCCACAGCATCGACCCGCGATCGAGCAAGTAGCGGCGGCCATCGACAAGGTAGTCGGCCTCGCCGGCGATCACCAGGTTGACCTCGAGTTCATCGTGGCGGTGCGCGGGATGGCGCTTCGCCGCTGCCCGGTAGTGCCAGGCAGCGCCCTCCTGGCCGCGGGGGATATCGAGCTGCTGCTTCATGTCCAGCGTTAAATGATAATAGATCAGCCTCATGTGAGAAGAAAAGACGGCTTCATCGCGGTATCGTCCAGCAGCGAATGAGCAGTCCGGCCGATGCGCCCTCCCCGGCAAGGAGAACCCCTGATGCTAAGCATCCAACCCCTCACGCAGGCCCAGATCGAACAGTACCGCACGGAAGGCTACGTCCACCTCGGCCCGGTCATGGGTGGCGATACGCTCGAGGCCCTCCGCGAGCAGGGGCAGCACTTCCGCGAGGTCAAGCTCGCCCGCGACCCGGCCCTGAGCAACCAGACCATCTTCGCCTCGCAGGTGTGCCACTATTCCGAGCCGGTCCGCCGCTACTGCACCACCGGTCCGCACCTGCCGCTGGTCGGGCAGCTTATCGGTCCTGACGTGGCGCTGTGGTTCAACCAGTTCGTGACCAAGAACCCCGACGCCGACACCGGCCGTAGCGAGTTCCCCTGGCACCAGGACAACGGCTACGTGGCCATCGACCCGCCGACCAATGTCACCGTCTGGATCGCGCTGGACGATGTCGATGAGCGGAACGGCTGCGTGTGGGTCATGCCGCGCAGCCACGAGCGCGGCCTGCTCGACCACCGCCGCAAGAGCGAGGACAACTGGCACCTGACCGTGCCGGTCGAGGGCGATGGCGTGCCGGCGGTGATGAAGGCCGGCGAGGCGGTGGCCTTCACGGGCCTGACGCTGCACCGCTCGAAGCTCAACCACACCGACCGCCCCCGCCGCGCGTTCTTCATCGAATACGCCCCGGCCGCCGCTCGCTACCGGCGCGGCGATGAGCCCTGGCGGCCGGTGACGGACAACTCCAACACCTGGATCGTGTCCGGTACTGCGCCCATCCCCGAGAACCTGTAGGATCGGGGCCTCCAACCGCCGCCCTGCTCTGCCAATGGTAGGGATGCACGGGCAGGCGGTTGTGGTGCAGGCTTCCAGCCTGCACCCTTATACGACTGAGCCGGCTGGAAGCCTGCGCCACAACGAGTCGACTGGCCACCGCGCAGCCGCGGCATTTTCATGGTCGTGGGTGTCCGGTAGGACATGAGCGACTCCCGGAACCCCGCCATGCCTGAGCCCATGCCTGAGCACGCATCCACCGCCGCCACCGATGACCGCATCGTCCGGTGGTTTGGCCGCGACCGCATCGCCGGCTGGCTGGAGCGGATCGACCGGTTCTGGAGCGGTGAAGGGCGCTACCTGGTCTCGATCACCACCGGCAGCCACGGCTACCGCCAGAAGCGCGATCCATCGGATGTGCCCGAACGGATCGAAGCCAACCTGCGGGCGCAGGCCCAGGTGCCGGGCATCAACCCGCCTTCGGTCTTCGCCGACTTCGGCACCATCAGCCTGCCCCGCTACTGGGGCGGCACGGTGCATTGGCCCGAACAGACCTGCCCCTACATCGACCCGGCGGCGCAGGACCTCGACGCCGCCCTGCAACTGCCCCGCCGCGCGGCCGACGACCCCCGGATGGATGCAGCGCGGGCGGTGGCGCTCTACCGCGAAGCATCGCAGCGGCTGGGCACCGACCTGCTGTGGCTGCGCTCGATCGACACCCAGGGCCCGCTCAACACCGCCGCCATGGTGCTCGAGCAGCAGGAACTGATGATGGCCATGATCGAGCGGCCCGACGCCGTCCACGCCCTGCTCGACCGCGCCCGTGAGCTGCTTGTCGAGGTGGTGACGTTCCTGCGGCGGGCAACCGGCGGGCGGGTCTGCGGCAACATCTGGCCCTACACGTTTCTGCCCATCGCGCGGGGGTTGTCGTTCACCGAGGACTTCATGCCGCTACTGTCGGCCGAGCTCTACCGGAAGTTCGCCCTGCCGCAACTGCGTCAGCTTTCACGCACTTTCGGCTCGCTGCTGATCCACTGCTGCGGCGAGTGGGGCCGCCACGCGGCGACGCTGGCCGACCCGGAGGTGAACGTCACGGGCGTCGAGTTTCACTACCCGTTCACGCGCATCGAGCAGCTTGCGCCCCTGGCCGAACGGGGGGCGGTGTTCATCCCCTACATCGCACTCGAGAAGCAGCAGCAGTTCGATTCGGCCGCGGCCTACTACCACCACCTGCTGGATCGCCACGGCGACCGCTGCCGGTTCTGGTTCGCCTGGCCGGATGACACCACCGAGGCACGCGGCTTCATCGACCGGGTGGGCGAGGCCGGTTGAGCCCGCGGCCAACTAGCCGTCACTTGTGCCCCGGCTGCCACTGGCTGCTTGTCAGCCAGTGCCCGCGGCGAACGTCATATGCACTGGTGGACAAGCTACCAGTGGCACCCCGCGGCGGTGGGTCCGCTGGGCTCGACCCACCCTGCCTGTTGGTTGACGAGCCGGCAGGGGCATTCGGCGTCATTTGAGCTCGATGCGGTGATCGCGGCCGACGACCACCTGCCGCTCGCTGTGCTGCCGGCCGTCAAGGCCGGTCCAGCGCAGCTCGACCGGCCCGGCCCTCGGGCGCGGCACCGTCACCGGCATGCCGGGGCGCACCACGTATACCCCGCCGGGGCTCTCGGGGCGGACCGGGTCGGCGATGGTCACCGTGACCGGGCCGGGGGCCGATGCGGGCAGTTGGAGTTCCAGCTGGCGCTGCACGCCGCCATCGGCGTGCTCGCCGAAGATGACCCACACCTCGAGCGTGCCCGCGGCCACGGCGAACAGGTCGGGCAGGCCGTCACCGTTGAGATCCGCCATCAGCCCCACCGACTGGCCGCGATGAAGCGCCCGCAGGCCCTCGAGGTCCTCACCCGGATCGACCTCGAACTCGATGTCGGCCAGGCTGTGGCCGGTGGCCTCGATGTCCAGCTCGCGGGCCCAGCCGAAACATGCGAAGCCGCGGTTGAAAAACAGCATCGGCTTGCGGCTGGTGTAGAAGAACGCCACGCCCTGGCGCCCGTCGTGGTTGACGTCCGCCGCCGCCAGCGCGGTAAGCGATGGGCCGTGCTGGTTGCCGTGGTGGTTCATCTCGTAGGTCACATCCGTCAGGTCCGCCCACCGGCCATCGGGCAGACGGCCCAGCATCACAGCGCCGCCGTCGCCGCCGACCATGACATCGAGCCGGCCGTCGTGCGTGAAGTCGCCCGGCACCGCCGTTCGCGGGTTGTCCGGCAGTTCGACCTCGATCAGCACGGGGCTGTCGAATTGCCCTTCGCCTTTGCCAGCGTAAAGCAGCGCGCCGCCGGGATGGAAGCGCATGACATCGGCGTGGCCGTTGCCCGTGAAATCGCCCACTGTGCAGAAGCCGCCCGGCCCCAGGTCCGCCGCCGCATCGTCGCCCTCGGCGATCAGCGGGCGGATCGTGAAGCCATCGCCATCGGGCACAAGCAACTGCGGCCCTTCGGCCGTGCCGATCACCAGCCCGGCCCGGCCGTCTTCCACGGCGATGGCATCGAGCGAAAGGCACTCACTCAGCGAGGCGATCGCCCGCAGCGCGGCGAAGCGCGCCGTGTCGCCGTCGCCTTGCAGTGGCGCCAGCTTGAGCGATTCGCCGTCGAACGAGACCAGGTCGAGCTGACCGTTTCCCGTCAGATCCACCACCGCCGCGCGGCGTGAGGCGGTGGCCAGGCCGATCGCATCGGTGACATCCTCGGGGCCATCTTCATCCGCCGCCCTGTAGAAGCGGTCACCCAATTCACTGAGCAGCAGCACCCCCCGCCCGATTCCCTGCCCAATCCCCTGACCGAAATCGACCACCATCGCACCCGAGGGGGCAGCACCGAGCGTGCCGAGTTTGACCTCATCGAACCAGGTCAGGTCCGAGCGGACGGGGAACGAACTGCGCGGGTCGGCCAGCACGTAGCGGGCGGCCTCGGCCAGCAGGCGGGCATCGCCGCCCCAGACCGAGAACATCTGCTGCTCATCGGTGCGGATCATCAACTCGCCATCCTCGCGGTGAACGGCGAACCACTCGGTGCCGATCAGCAGCATGCCGTCGGGCTCATCCATGCCCAAGGCGTGCCGGTCCGGCGCATCGCCGCTCAGCAGAAGGATGGCCGTGGCCTTGTCCCTGCCGCGGAAGCCGCGGTCGAGTTCGCCGGTGTCGAACCGCTCGGGCACCCGCAGACGGATCGTCTTCTCACCGGCCTCGCCGCGCAGGGCCTCCTGAAGCTCGGCCACCAGCACGCCCTCGGCGGGCGCGGCGATCTCGACCAGCAACACCCGGTCACTGGCCCGGATCAGGTCGCGCGGCGTGAACTGGGGGTTGATGATCGCCAGCGCGGTGGCCGGCAGCAGGGCGACGGCCAGTAGCAGTGCCGCCGTCAGGGCCAGCCGCAACGGGCCGGCCGGTAAAAGGCGGCCCAGCTCATGCTGCCCATACGTGTCAACGCGGCTTGAGTGGGCGTTTGTGGCAAAACGAGAGACCACGTCATGGTTCGTCATGGATGGGAGTTCCTTTGATCCAGGGGGGTTTGGCTCCAATCGGCATCGGCCTTCGGATCGACCCGCTCCGCCGCGGCGTGCTGGATCGGGCCGTGGGGCGTCCCAGCAGGAAGCGGCGCTGCACGGCGTGCGCAATTGGTTCATCGTCGTGCGCGATGGTGCGATTGCCGGGGTTGAAGCCGTGGCGTCAACCGGCGTGCGGGCACGCATCGACCGGCTGGCCCACTTCCGCCGGCCCGAGCCCATCGGGCCGTATGCCGGTATAACGCCGCATTCAGGCGGCTATTGCCGTTCACGCGGCAAGGTGTTCAGGGCAACCGCCACGATGCACCCGTTGCCCGAAGGCCCGACCCCGCGCCGGCGCGCCGTTGCCCACGATCGCATCCAACGCACGCCCGCGAGCAGGGGGCTCACCCCATGACGCGTGGCCCCACCCGACGGGGCGGCCGACGGACCCAAGGGGCCTGATCCCGGGGTATTCCGGGCCGTGTCCCACGTGGCGGCGCTGCCCCCACGCGGATAGGAAGCGCGGGCGGTCGACAAACGGGGCCCAGGGTGTAGGGTGGGTAGAGCGAGGCTTTGCGAGCGACGGTTTCGTGGCAGGGCAGGAAAAGGAAAAAGGCCCGCGCCGGAGGCGCGGGCCTTGAAGGGGGGAATCGGGGGCCGGGTCAGGTCGTGGCCGGGGTGCCGGCCAGGGTGGGCTTGGCCGCGGGCAGGGGCTGGCGAAGCAGCAGCAGCGGGCAGGCCACGGCGATCGAACTGTAGGTGCCGATCAGCACGCCCACGATCATGGCGAAGGCAAAGCCGTGCAGGCTGCCCGTACCGCCGAAGATGTAGAGCGTCAGAAGCGCCAGCAGCGTCGTGCTCGAGGTCACCACCGTGCGGCTGAAGGTCTGGTTCAGCGACAGGTTGATCATCGACGGTGTGGCGTGGGCGAGTTTGCCGCGGTTTTCGCGGATGCGGTCGAAGATCACGATCGTGTCGTTGAGCGAGTAGCCGATCAGCGTCAGCATCGCCGCCACCAGCGCCAGGTCGATGCGGAACGGCTCCAGCAGCAGCGCCTGTCCGAAGGCGGTGTTGTAGATGAAGCCGGTCACGGCGATCAGGCCCAGGGCGATGAGCACGTCGTGCACCAGCGCGGCGATGGCCGCCAGGCCGTAGCGCACGCTGCCGAACCGCGCCCAGATGTAGATCACCACCGCCAGCAGTGACAGGAAGATGGCCTGGGCGGCCTGGAACTGCATGTCGCGCGAGACCTGGCCGGAAATCTGCGTGACGCTGTCGAGCTGCTCATCGCGCGTCAGCGCGGCCAGCGCCAGTTGCCACTCACGGGCGGCAAGCGCCTCATCGTCGCGGCGGTCGAACTCCTCGGGACGAAGCTGATAGTTGGTCTGATCGTCCGTCGCGAGCATCACGAAGCTGCTGAAGAGCGCCTCACTGCCCTCGGGCACCTCCTCGGCGGGCACCGGGTCGAGCGGGTAGAGCCGCCAGGTGGGCACGGCGAAGCGGTTGAACGGCGGGTGCTGGCGCATCTGTTCGATGCGGCCGCGGACCTCGCTCAGCGAGGCGCCGGGCCGGTCGTCATCGGGCATCACGTCATCGAGCACGATGGCCACCCCACCGACGAAGTCGGGCGGGATCGGCCGGTCCACGCCGGGCCGGCGGAGCACGTCGCCGAGGTTGAGCAAGCCGCCCTCCGCCCGGCGCAGGCCCTCGCGCTGGCGGATGGGGAACACGTAATGCCGCTCGGGCGGCGCAGTGCCCATCGGCGAGACGCGGATGTGGTCCTCGAGTACCTCGCCCTCATCCACCTCGGTGCCGGCGAAGCGCAGCGTGGGCTGGCGGTCGAGGTGGGGCCGGAAGGCCTCGACCACCGCATCGCGCACCCGGTGCTGATTCTGGATCACCGTCTGGACGGCGAACTGGCTGTAGCGGCGCTGGGCGTCGGTGTCACCGATGCCCAGCAGCGTCACCCGCTCGCGGGTCAGCTCCAGGTACTCGGCATCCTCGGCCATGCGCCGGCGGGCGACGTCATCGAGCAGTCCCGTGGCCTCATCCACCGTCAGCCGCTCGCCCTCGGCGAGGGTGAAGCTGGCATCGGTGCCGCCGCGGAACTCGATCGAGAGGATGTCGCTGCCGCGGTTGATGATCGCGACCGTGGCGCCGACCATCAGCACCAGGCTCACGATCACGAACAGCCGCGTTTTGCCCAGCCAGTTGAGGTTCGGCTCCAGCAGCCGGTGCAGGCCGGGGAAGACGGTGGGCGTCATGTGCAGCGTGCGCGGCTTGAAGAAGCGGATGTAGTATTCGATGATCACGCGGCTGGCGAACAGGGCGGTGAACATCGACGCCAGCACACCGATCATCAGCGTCAGGGCGAAGCCGCGGACCTCGGCCGTGGCCGTGTAGTAGAGCACCACGCAGGTGATCAGCGTGGTGACGTTGGCATCCAGAATGGTCGAGAAGGCCTTCTCATAGCCCAGCTTCACCGCCGTGCGCAGGTCGACCTTTCTGAACAGCTCCTCGCGGATGCGCTCGAAGATCAGCACGTTGGCATCCACCGCGATGCCGATGGTCAGCACGATGCCGGCGATGCCCGGCAGGGTGAAGGTGCCCTGTAGCGCCACCATCACCGCCAGCAGCAGCGACATGTTGAAAAGCAGGGCGAAGACGGTCACCGCGCCGGCGAACAGGTAGTAGATGCCGATGGCCGCCGCCACCAGGCACAGCGCCCAGACGGCGGAGGTCAGCCCGCGCTCGAGGTTGGCCGCGCCCGCTGACGGCGCGATGGTGACCATGCTGATCGGCTCCTCGCCCATGCGACCGGCCAGCGAGCCGGCGGCGAGGGTGCGGATCAGGAAGCGCATCTCGCTCTCGGAGTAGCCCGAGCCGCGGCTGATCATCACGTTGCGATGGAGCGGGCTGCGGATCACCGGCACGGTCATCACTTCGCCGTCGAGGATCACGCCCATCGTGCGGTTGACGTTGGCGCCGGTGAGGCGGGCCATGTACTGGCCCCCGCGGGGGTCGAGCCGGAAACTGACCGCGGGGAAGCCGCGTTCATCGGTGGTCGGGCCGGCGCTGACCACCTCCCAGTCGGGCTCGGCCGGGGTAATGCGCTCGGCCTCGCGGTTGGACACCAGCATGAAGAAGCGGTCTTCCCAGACCTCGACGATGTGCCCGCCGCCCTCGCGCGCAAAAAACGCCTTGACCCGCTCCTGGTATTGCTCGAGCGTCTCATCGCCGCGGGGCGCCATGAGCGCCTCGCGGTCGCGCGGCTCATCGGCAAAGTGTTCGAGGTCGGTCAGCTCGCGCCAGATGAAGTCCTCGTGCCGTCCGGCGAAGGGGCCTTCCTCCTCGAGACGGTCGACGTAGGGCGAGGGGTCGATCTCATCCACCCGCGGCACGATGCGGAACTCGAGCACGCCCGAGCCGCGCATCAGCCGCACCAGGTCCGCCGGGTCATCCAGGGGGCCGCGGACGCCCTCGTAGGCGATCCAGGCACTCGCCGCGGCCTCGATCTGATCGGCACGGGTGGGGAAGCGCTCCTTGAGCGTGGCGATGGCCCGCTCGCGCGGGGGCGTGGCGCGGCGGTCGCCGGCGGGCGGCTCGCCCGACTGGGTCAGGGCGCTCATCAGCTCCGACTCGGTCAGGTTGCGGCGCTGCACCGCATCGCGAAGCTCGGTCACCTGGCGCTGGATGGCCCGGGCGCGGGCGGCCAGTTCGATGGCACGGGACTCGGCCTGCTCGCGCTCGGCCTCGGCGGCTTGGCGCTGCTGGTCATCTTCGGCTTGCCGCATCGCCCGGTCGGCCCGCTGGTAATCCTGCTCGGCCTGGTCGGCCTGCTCGCTGACGTGGCGCCACCGGTCAAAGAACTCGGCCAGCACCAGCAGGTCGGCCAGGAGGTTGACCTGGTCGATCCGCTGCTGCGGCGCAGCCTCGCGCGCCTGGGCAAGCGCCTCGCGGGCGGCGGCGACGGTTTCGCGGCCTTCCTCAAGGCGGGCTTCGGCCTCTTCGAGGGCCTGGCGGGCCTGCTCGAGTTCGTCCTCGTGGGCATCATCGACATCCTCACGGGCGCTGCGCACATCGGCCTCGAGCCAGGGCACGCGGGCCTCGGCGTCGATGACCTCGCGGCGGGCATCGGCCACCTGACGGGCCGGCTCCAGAAGCGGCGACTCGGCGCCCACGGCCTCCAGGAACCGGGCTTCGCGGCGATCGCGGTCGCGCAGCACCACGTCGGTGACCAGTTCAGGGTCGAGGTTGTCAACCAGCAGGGCGTCGCGCGCTTCGGTCCAGTTCTGGCGAAGCCTTCGGACCTCGGGGCTGGCCAGGGGCATCTGAATCTCGATGCGATTGCCGTCGAGCCGCCGCCAGATCAGGTTCATCACGCCCTGAGGATCGACGCGGTCGCGCTGCACGGCGATGACGTCCTCGATGATCCGGTCGGCCCGCGCCTGCTGCTCGGGCGGGATATCCACCTGGTAGACCAGGCGGGTACCGCCGACGATGTCAAGCCCGCCCTGGAGCCGCTGCTCGGGCGGATAGATCAGCAGAAGCGACAGCGCGAGGATGGCGATGATGAGGATGGGTTTCCAGATCGGGATCTTCTTCATGGTGCCTGGACCGGGAGGTTGGGGTTATAACTGGGATTTCATTCTAGTCGCTGCCGTGGCGATGCGGCGATGCGCCGGGGCCGGTCCCGGCCTGCCCGGGAGGGCGGCGGCGACGATGGGGCATCGCGGCCCGAAGCGTCGGCCGCTGACCACGCCAAAGTGCTGCGCGGCTGCGGTTACTTGCCGGCGGGTTGCGGCGCATGGGAGTCGAGCACGTTGGCGATCGCCTGGCGGGCGAAGCGCATGCGCGTGTTCGAACTCTCATCGACCTTCACCACGACTTCGTTGTCGCGGACCTCGACGACCGTGCCGAGGATGCCGCCGATGGTCTGTACCTTGTCGCCCTTCTGCAGGGCATTGAGCATGGCCTGGCGGCGCTTCTTTTCCTTGCGCCCGGCGAAGACGGAGAACAGCAGCATGGCGCCGAGGACCACGATCATGATCGTCAGCAACTCAGGGCCGAAGAAACTGCCGCCGCCGCCGCCGCCACCGGTCGTGGTGCCGCCCGGGGCGCCGGACTGGGTGGTGACGGAGGCGTCATTGCCGTTGGCCTGGCTGTCGCCGTTGGCGGGGGCGGTCTGGCCCGCCTGCCGGTCGGCGGCGGTCGGGCGTGGACCACCATCGCTGCTTGCCAGAAACAGCGGGGGAAAACTGGACATCGGTAAGGGCTCCTGCACGGGGTGTATCACAGGGTCAGGTTGGCGGCGGGGTCGGCGGGCGCCGCCCCGGTTCAGCCCGCCAGCGCCACGGGCCAGCGGGCGAAAAGCAAAGACCAATTATTGTCCTCGATTGCAGCCCGGATGTCCAATAGGTAGCGCTGAAAATGTCGCAGGTTGTGCAGGCTGACCAGCACCGGGCCGAGCATCTCACCGGCGCTGAGCAGGTGCCGCAGGTAGCTGCGCGAGAAGCCCCCCCCGCAGGCCGCGCAGTCGCAGCCCGGGTCGATCGGGGCCGGGTCATCGC
The DNA here is from genome assembly GCA_003551485.1 of Phycisphaeraceae bacterium. GTDB lineage: Bacteria > Planctomycetota > Phycisphaerae > Phycisphaerales > Phycisphaeraceae > B1Sed10-187. Next base: position 16,231 of record PUMS01000313.1, read on the forward strand.
GGAAGCGGGCATTGCGAAGCCGCAACTGGCCGGCGGGCGTGAAAGCGTTGCCATTGCGGCCGTTACGCGTCGGCAGCACGCAGTCGAACAGGTCCACACCCGCCCGCACGGCCACCAGCAGGTCGCGCTCGTAGCCCACCCCCATCAGGTAGCGCGGGCGGGCCTCGGGCAGGCGGGGGGCGCAATGCTCCACGACCCGGCGCAACTGCTCGTGGCCCTCGCCCACCGCCACCCCACCGATGGCGTAACCGGGCAGGTCGAACTGGCAGGTGGCCTGGAGTGACCAGTCGCGCTGCTGGAGGTCGGTGCCGCCCTGGACGATGCCGAACAGCGCCTGCTCATCCGGTCGGCGATGGGCGCGGATGCAGCGATCAAGCCACCGCGCCGACCGCTCACACGCCTGGCGCACCCGCCTCCGATAGGTGGCCGCATCCAGCATCGCCACCCCGGCCGTGCCCACCCCCACCCCCGGCCCCGGCCCCGGCCGCGCAAGTGCGCCGGGCCCCGCAGATGCACCCGCCACGGGCATGGGGGCGTCTTCCCGGTCTTCTGCTCCACGGCTCGCCCCCCCCATATCTGGGGCCTCACTTGGTGATGCCCCCCTTCCGGGGGCGGCAAGACTGCTTTCGGGGGCGGGGCCGCTTCCGGG
>PUMS01000480.1 GCA_003551485.1 Phycisphaeraceae bacterium
CCCGATCGCCGCCGGCGCGGCGGAGGACACTGGCCGATGGCAACCAAGTCGACGATCAACCGCAACCAGCGCATCGCCCGTACGGTGAACAAGTACGCCGAACTGCGACGCAAGCTCAAGGCCGAGGGCAACTACGCCGCCCTCCAGCGTCTGCCCCGCGATGCCAGCCCCACGCGTCTTCGCAACATGTGCGCGCTGACCGGTCGCACCCGCGCCTATTACCGTAAGTTCAAGATTTCCCGAATCATGCTGCGAGAGCTGGCGCTTCAGGGCAAGATCCCGGGCATGCGAAAGGCCTCCTGGTAAAGCACCACGCCCCGCACCGCCCGGCGGCCCCGACCCACCCCGGCCGCCGGCGGGCATGGAGAGCATCAGATGTCACTGAATGACACCATCGCGGACATGCTCACACGCATCCGCAATGCCAACCGCAACCGCGCTGAGACCGTCGACTGCCGCAACAGCAAGATCTGCCGCGGCATCGCCCAGGTGCTCAAGTCCGAAGGCTACATCGGCGACTTCGCCGTCATCGATGATGGCCGCCAGGGCATCCTCCGGCTGACCCTGCGCTACGGCCCCCACGGCGAGTATCTGTTCAGCAGCCTCAAGCGTGCCAGCCGTCCGGGCCGGCGGGTCTACGTCAAGGCCCGTGAGGTGCCCCGCCCGCTGTCGGGCATGGGCGTGAGCATCGTCAGCACGCCCCAGGGCGTGATGTCCGACCGCCAGTGCCGCGATCGGCACATGGGCGGGGAACTGCTGTGTACCGTGGAATGACCCCCCCGGCCGCGCCCCCGCGCGCAGGCCGACCGCAGATTGCAGGATGTAAGGATTCCAGGCCATGAGTCGAATCGGCAAGAAACCCGTGCCCGTGCCCGGCGGCGTCAAGGTCGACGTCAGCGGTGACCGCAGGGTCACCGTGCAGGGCAAGCTCGGCACCCTCAGCATGACCCACCGGCCCGAGGTCAGCGTCCGGGTGGACGATGAGGGCAAGGCCGTCGTCGTCGAGCGCCTCAACCAGAGCCGGTCGGCCAGGGCCTACCATGGCCTGACCCGCGCGCTGATCCGCAACATGGTCCAGGGCGTGAACGAGGGCTTCAGAAAGCAGCTCGAGATCGTCGGTGTGGGCTGGAACGCCCAGGTCCAGGGTCAGAACCTGCGGCTCAACGTCGGCTATGCCGACACCCGCGTGGTGGCCATCCCCGACGGGGTGAACGTCGAGGTCGCCGGCAACCGCATCAACGTCAGCGGGCCCGACCGCCAGGCGGTGGGCCAGATCGCCGCGGTCATCCGCGGCCAGCGTCCGCCCGAGCCCTACAACGGCAAGGGCATCAAGTACAGCGATGAGGTGATCGTCCGCAAGCAGGGCAAGGCGTTCAGCAGCGGCGGCTGAGCCGCCCGGCCGTGACCCCAGGACCGCAGAGGGCGGCGCCGCCACCGCAGGCCGCGCCGCCGGGAAACCACAGCGATGCAGAACAGATACTCCAGGCTCGTGCGCCGCCTTCGGCGCAAGAAAGGCATCCGCAAGCGGATCGTCGGCACGCCCCAGCGGCCGCGGCTGACGGTCTACCGCAGCCTCAAGCACATTTACGCCCAGGTCGTCGACGACCTGTCCGGACGGACGCTGGTCGCCGCCAGCAGCGTGCAGCAGCACCTGGAGAAGGGCGGCAACAAGTCGGCGGCTGAAAAGGTAGGCACGGCCCTGGCCGAGCGGGCGCGTGCGGCGGGCATCGAGACGGTCTCCTTCGACCGCAACGGCTTCCGCTACCACGGCCGCGTGCAGGCCCTGGCCGATGCGGCACGAAAGGGCGGGCTGAGCTTCTGAACCCGGCCCGGCCCCGCCGGCCCCACGCTGCGATGTCCGCCACCCGAGGCCGGCGCCGCGGCAACGCAGACTCCAAAAGGACACACGATGGCAGAGTTTTTCCCTGATGCAGAGTCGATGGAATCGACCACCGTCCGCGTCTACCGCACCGCCGCGGTGGTCAAGGGCGGCCGCCGCTTCAGTTTCGCGGCCCTGGTTGTCGTCGGCGATCGTAACGGCCGCGTCGGCATCGGCTACGGCAAGGCTCCCGGCGTTCCCGCGGCCATCGAGAAGGCCCAGAAGAACGCACGGAAGGAGTTGATCCAGGTGCCCCTGCTGGGCGGGACGTTGCCGCACGCGGTGGATGCCCGATTCGGCGCCTCGCGCATCCGGCTGGTGCCCGCAGCGCCCGGTACGGGCGTCAAGGCCGGTGCCACCGCCCGCGCGGTGCTGGAACTGGCCGGCGTTCGCGACTGCCTGAGCAAGGCCTTCGGCTCGACCAACCAGAAGAACCTCGCCCGCGCGGTCTACGAGGGGCTCAAGAGCCTGCGGACCAAGCAGCAGGTGGCCCAACTGCGCGGCGTCGAGATCGAACGGACCGAGATCGAACAGCGCGTCGAGGCCGGCAAGCGCGGCCGGGACGCCCAGGCTGAGATCGATGCCGAGCCCGACAGTGACGCCCAGCCCGCCGCCGAGCCCGGCGCCGGCGGCAGCAACTGACCCCCTGCAAGCCCCGGCGACCCCGCCGGCTTTGCCCGCCGCCGGTCGTCGCGGCGCCTCGCTCCAACGCGGGCGGGGCCACCGGCCGCACCGCCGCGGCCGGCGACCACACCCCACAAGACCAGGACAGACCTGACAGGCTACAATGATGGCCTGTGGAGCACGATGAGCCATGATGATCCATCAGATCACCGAGCAGGCCGGGGCCCACCGCAAGCGCAAGCGCATCGGACGCGGGCCCGGTTCGGGCAACGGCAAGACCGCCGGCCGCGGGCACAAGGGCGCCCGCTCGCGTTCGGGCTATGCCTCGCGCACCGGCGATGAGGGCGGGCAGATGCCGCTGTTTCGGCGACTGCCCAAGCGCGGTTTTTCCAATGCCCGCTTCCGTACGGTGTATGCGATCGTCAACCTCAAGGCGATCGATGCCCGATTCGATGACGGCGCTGAGGTCAACCCCGAAACGCTGGTCAGGGTGGGCCTGATCAAGGACACCCGCACGCCGGTGAAGGTTCTCGCCCAGGGCGAGACGGCCAAGAAGTTCTCGGTCACCGCCGCGGCCTTCAGCCAGGCGGCCATCGAGAAGATCCAGAAGGCTGGCGGCGCGGTGACCGTCGCTTCCTGACCACGCCGACCCCGCCCCGTGCCGTGCCGTGCCCGGTTCCGGCCCCGACGGTTCAAGCTCATGTTCAAAGCCTTCATCAACATCTGGCGCATCCCCGAGCTGCGCATCAAGCTGCTGTTCACGCTCGGCATGCTGGCGATCTACCGCATCGGCTACTTCGTGCCGTTGCCGGCGGTCGACCAGTCCGAGCTGGAACGCTGGGCCGAGCGCACGCAGGAGGGCGCGGCGGGGAACCTGCTGACCTACGTCAGCATCTTCACCGGCGGCACGCTGTCGCAATCCACGATCTTCGGCCTGGGCATCATGCCCTACATCTCCGCGGCCATTATCTTCCAGCTCCTGGCCTCGGTGGTGCCCAGCCTCCAGGCATTGAAGCGCGAGGGGCCGGCGGGGATGCAGAAGATCACCGAATACACCCGCTACCTGACCGTCGGCCTCTGCCTGGTGCAGGCGTTTTTCTGGCTGGGCCTGATGGAACGCCAGGGCCTGGTCGTCTCTGAATATGCCGGCACCCTCACCTTCTGGGCCTGCGGTGTGATCGGGTTGACCGCGGGGACGGTCTTTCTGGTCTGGCTCGGTGAGCAGATCGACAAATACGGCATCGGCAACGGCATCTCGCTGATCATCGCCGCGGGGATCATCGCGCAGATGCCCACCGCCATCGAAATGGTCGCCAACAACTTCTCGCTGACCGATGCCGATGCACGCTACTCGCTGGACTCGGTGATCTTTCTCACCGCGGCGTTCCTCGGCGTGGTGACCGGGGCGGTGATCATCACCCAGGGCCAGCGCCGCATCCCCATCCAGCAGGCCAAGCACACCCGCGGGCGGCGGGTCTACGGCGGCCAGCGAAGCTACCTGCCCCTGCGGGTCAATCACGGCGG
>PUMS01000058.1 GCA_003551485.1 Phycisphaeraceae bacterium
CCAGGGGGCTTCGGGGGCCCTGCCGGGGGCTCTTCCGGGGGGCCTTCCGGGGGGGTTACATGGCGCCGGCCTGCTGGATGAGGGCGACCATGGGCAGGAACAGGGCGATGACGATGCTGCCCACCATCACGCCCAGGATCACCACCATCAGCGGCTCCAGCAGCGACACCAGCCCGGCGACCATGGTGTCGACCTCGTCGTCGTAGTTGTCGGCGATCTTCATCAGCATCTTGTCCAGGTCGCCGGTCTCCTCGCCGACGTCGATCATGTTGGTCACGATCGCATCGCAGACCTTGGTCTGGCGCAGCGGCTCGGCGAAGCTCTCGCCCTGGCGCACCGAATCGTGCACCTTCTGAAGCGCGCGCTCATAGACGGCGTTGCCGGTGGTCTCGCGCGTGATGGTGATGGCATCGAGGATGGGCACACCCGCCCGGATGAGCGTGCCCAGGGTGCGCGTGAACTTGGCGATGGTGGTCTTGGACACCAACTGCCCGAACACGGGGATGTTCAGCACCACCTCATCCACGGCGTGGCGGCCGCCCTCGCTCTGGCGGACCAGCCGCAGCAGGCCCCACAGGATGAAGGGGGCGAACAGGATGTAGACCGCCCCCGGTATCATCTGCCCCTCGTTGTGCGGCGCCCCGAGCCAATCGAGGATCGGCCCGCCCAGCCACAGGCTGGTCGAGATCAGGTACTGCGTGGGCACGGGCAGTTCGGTGTCGAACTGGTCGAAGATTTCCTGAAACTGCGGCACGATGAAGACCATGATGCCCAGCACGATGAGCGTGGCCACGGAGATGACCACGACGGGGTAGATCATCGCGCCGATGATCTTGCGCCTCAGCCTCGCGGCCTTCTCGAGGAAGTCGGCCAGCCGCCGCAGAATCTCATCCAGCACGCCGGCGACCTCGCCCGCGGCGACCATCTTGGTGTAGAGCTTGTCAAAGGCCTTGGGATGCTTTGCCATCGCATCGGCCAGCGAGGAGCCGGCCGAGACGTCCTCGGCCACCTCATCGAGGATGCCCTTGAGCAGGCCCGGCTTCTGCTGCTGCTCGAGGATCTGGAGGCTGCGCAGGATGGGCAGGCCGGCATCTTGAAGGGTCGAGAACTGGCGGGTGAAGGTGGTGAGTTGCTTACGCGGCACGCCGCCGAAGCTGAAGCTGATCTCGCTGAGCTTCTTGCCGGCGGCGGGCTTGCGCGCCGTGGCCGCCCCGCCCTGTGCGCCGGCCGCGGCGGGGGCGGTCTTCTTCTTCACCTTCTGCTCGCGGACCGAGGTGGGATACAGGCCCTGGCTGCGGATGCGCGCGATGGCATCCTCGCTGTTGGAGGCCTGGACGGTGCCTTTCTTGCTCTTGCCGGCTTCGTTGAGCGCTTCGAAGGTGAAGGTGGGCATGTTGAGAGTCCTCTGGGGCGTGGGACACGGTGGGGACGATCCGCCCCGGCGGGGCCGGGCCGCGGCCGGGCGCGGGGCGGGAACGGGGGCGGGCCTGGTGGCTGACTGTCAGCCGCAGCGGGCGGGTGGGTCGCGGCGGGGTGGGGCATCATTCATCCGTGATCGTCTCGCGGACGACCTCGTCGATGGTCGTCATACCGTCGTAAATCGCCAGCAGGCCGCTGTGGCGCAGCGTGCGCATGCCGCGCTTGAGCGCCTCGGCGCGCAACTGCTGGGTCGATGCGTTGTGCATGATCAGTTCGCGCAGCTCATCATCGAGCACCAGAATCTCGAAGATGCCCACCCGCCCGCGGTAACCGCTGCGGTTGCAGTGGTCGCAGCCGCGGCCGCGGGTGAACTGGCGGCCGTGCAGGTCGTCGGGGGTGAGGTTGAGCTCGAGCAACTGCTCCTCGGTGGGGTCGTAGGTTTCCTTGCAGCGCTGGCAGATCTTGCGGACGAGGCGCTGGGCGACGATCCCCTCCATCGTGGCGGTGACCAGGAACGGCTCCAGGCCCAGGTCCAGCAACCGGGCGACCGAGGAAGGCGCATCGTTGGTGTGCAGCGTGGTGAACACCAGGTGGCCGGTGAGCGAGGCCTCGACGGCGATCTTGGCCGTCTCCAGGTCGCGGGTCTCACCCACGAGGATGATGTCGGGGTCCTGGCGCAGGAAGCTGCGCAGCGCCCGGGCGAAGGTCAGGCCCAACTCGGCGTTGGTCTGAACCTGGATCAGGCCGTCGATGTCGTACTCGACCGGGTCCTCGACGGTGAGGATCTTCACATCCGGCTGGTTGAGCGTGGCCAGCGCAGCGTAGAGGGTGGTGGTCTTGCCCGAGCCTGTGGGGCCGGTGACGACCACGATGCCGTTGGGTTTGTGGATGAGCTGGTTCATCAGCTCCAGGTCCTCTGAGCGGAGGCCCAGACGCTCCAGGTCGAGCTGGATGTTGGAGCGGTCGAGTACGCGCATCACCACCGACTCGCCGTTCATCGTCGGCAGCACCGCGACGCGCAGGTCGACGGGACTGCCGCCGACGAGCAGTTCGATGCGGCCGTCCTGGGGCACGCGCCGCTCGGCGATGTCGAGGTTGCTCATGACCTTGATGCGGCTGACGATGGGCATGGCCAGGTGGCGTGGCGGGGGGATCATCTCATTGAGCACGCCATCGATGCGGTATCGCATCTTGAACTCGTCCTCGAACGGCTCGAAATGGATGTCCGAGGCCTTGTCCTTGATGGCCTGCATCAGGACGAGACTGAGCAGTCTCTTGACCTTGCTGTCCTCGGCGGCCTCCAGCAGCGAGTCGAGATCGATCGACTCGCCGCGGTCCTTGAATTCGCCCAGGGCCGCGTCCTCGGCCAGTTCCCCGATCAGCGAGGAGAGCGATTCCGAATCGTCGCCGTAATGCTTGGCCAGCAGCTTGTCGATCTGCTCGGCATCGGCCACCACGGGCTTGACCTTGTAGCCCATGAGCAGGCGCAGGCTGTCGATGGCCTGGAAGTTGGCCGCATCCTTGAGCGCCACGGTGAGCGTCTTGGTCGATTCGTCGAACTGGATGGGCAGCACCTGGTAGGCCTGAGCCGTCTCAGCCGGGAGCATCTCGATGGTGGACTTGGGGATCTCGTAGTCCTCGAGGTTCAGCGTCGCCATCCCCGCCTGCGCCGCCAGGGCGGCGTTGACATCCTGCTGCGCGATGTAGCCCAGTTCGACCAGCAACTGCCCGATGGGCTGACGGCGCTGCGACTGCATCTGGAGGGCTTCATGCACCTGCTCACGCGAGACCTTGCCCATCTTGGTCAGGATGCGTCCGAGCCGTCGGCCGCGGTACTCATCGCCGCTGCTTGCTGCCCCCCCGCGGGGTCTTCCGGTGGGTCGAGTCGCCATGTTACTGTTCCGCTAGGGTTTCTGCCGTATCGATATCCAAGTGTCCAAAATTATCGGGTCGCATCTGAGCATCAGGGGTGCCGTTTTGCGAATCCGGGTGCATCAGCGATCTCATCACCGCGCTCTGCCGTCGATACGGCGGAGGTGCGGTCTTCTCGATGCGTGAGCGAGCACCATCTGCGGTTCCTGGTTGCAGGGGTGGGCCTCACGCCCCGCAGCGGCGGGTTTTTCGCAGCCGGCCTGCTCGGGCGGAGCCCGGTCCGGCGGGTTGGGGGTGAGGCCGTTCCTTCTGCCAGGGCCAACCCGTTCAATCGGGTCTTCCGCCCGCGCGGCTCGTCGCCCTCCGCCAGTATGCTAGCAGACGTTCAAGGCATCACAAAGGCAAAAAGGCTCGAACTTATCATTGGACACGTGGATTACGATGCGCTCCTCGCCGAGGCTTTGGCCTCTTCATCGTTGCCCGAGGCGCCGTGATCGAGCTCCTCATGGCCCACCTTCCCGCCGGCACGCTTGATCTTGATCCGCAGGTCCGCCGCGTACTGGGCCCGCTCCACCGCATCGTCGCCGCTGATCTTGCCCTCGGAGAAAAGCTGCCAGAGGTGATCGTCCAGAAGCTGCATGCCGAACTTGCGGCCGGTCTGGATGGCGGAGTTGATCCGGTAGGTCTTGTTCTCGCGGATCATGTTGGCAATGGCGGGCGTGACC
>PUMS01000132.1 GCA_003551485.1 Phycisphaeraceae bacterium
GCAATGCGGGCACGTACTCTCGCAGTGTCCCGGCGGCATTGCGCGTGGGGATGAATTCGGCCGCGTGCAGGTCGAGCTGCTTGAGCCGTTCGATGAAGTCATCCACCGGCGTCTCGAACGCTCCGATCGGTGAGGCGCCATCGACGAGCACGGGGTAGCAGGGGATGCCCCCGAGGGCGAGGATCAGGTCGCGGGCGTGTTCGTAGGTGACGAACGTTTCCTCGATGAACGCGGGCCGGCCGGCCTTCATCAGGTGCGTCCGCAGCTCGTTCTGCACGGTGACGGCATCGTCGGGGTCCTTGACCCTCGTGGGCGCATCCATCAGGCGGCTGAGCGTCTCGATGCGGCCCTGACGCGGCATGGCTTCGAAGATGGCCTCCTGGAAGGCCTGCGCCACGTGGCGCTCCTGGAGATACACGCTGCCGCGCTCGCAGCCGTGGCGCCTGACGATGCGGTCGATGATGGCATCCTCATTGAGGTCGATGCTGAGGCCGCGCCGGGCAAGCACGTTGCGCATCGCATCGATCATGGCGGCCATGCGCTGCGAGTCATTGCGGCGGATGGTGTCCAGCAGGCTCAGGGCGCGGTCGCTGAGCGGGTCGAAGCGGGTGATGCCCTTGCCGCAGAGATAGACCTTGCCGGGGTTGCCTGGATCGTTGAGCTTGACCTGCTCCCGCCGCAGGTCATCGATCATGGCGATGATCTCGATGCCGAACAGGGGAAAGATGCCGCGATCGCGGGCCATTGCGGCGAAGCGGTTATAGATGCGGTAGTCGTAGTAGTTGCTCGTCCCCAGCGCCACCAGCCCCTGCCCGGCGGCGATGTCCACCGCCTGCTCGATGGTGTTGAAGGCCGAGAAGTTGGGCGGCAGGTGGATGTGGGCGTTGATGGGCCAGTCGACATCAGTATCGGTGACGGCGCTGTCGCCGGCGAGCGCCTCGGGCTCACCGATCCGCTCGAGCATTGCCAGTGCGCTGGGTGTTGTGCCACTCATGTGTCAACGTCGCTCCTTTGCCGGGCACGAGCCCGAATCGACCCGCCCCTCGCTTCCCTCTGCCCCCGCAAATCCGACGCCCTCTCTCCCTTCCGGGGGCGGGAGGGGCCTGGGGTGAGGGCAGATGCACAAGGCTCGTCCGAATCTCCCCTCACCCCCGACCTTTCTCCCGAAGGGAGAGAAAAGTCAGAGCCCGTGCCTTACGCCATCATCGCCTCAGCGCGGATGACCTTGCGCGGCGGCAGGTGCAGGCCGAGGCCGATGGCATCCTCGGCCGCTTCCTTCACCGCCTCGCTGATGGTGGGATGGGCGAAGACGATCTCGGCCATCTCGTGCAGCTTCACCTTCTGATGCAGCAGCGCGCCGGCGACGGCGATGATCTCGGTGGCGTTGTGGCCCAGCACGTGTACGCCCAGCAGTTCATCGCTCTCGCGGTGCCGCAGCACCTTGACAAAGCCATCGGTGTGCTGGCTGGCCATGGCCTTGCCCAGGTGCGACAGGGGGAAGCGGCCGATGCTGACCGGCACGCCGCGCTGGTCGGCCTCCTGCTCGGTCATGCCCACCGCGCCGATCTCGGGGAAGGTGTAGACCGCCGAGGGGATGGGCTTGTCGAACGGGCGGCCCTCGCCCAGGGCGTTCTCTGCCGCCGCGATGCCGTGGGCCGAGGCGGCGTGGGCCAGCAGGCACTGGCCGTTGACATCGCCGATGCAGTAGTGGCCCTCGATATTGGTCCGCATGGTTTCATCCACGGGGATGAAGCCCTTGCCGTTGGTCTTGATGCCGGCGGCATCGAGGCCGAGGTCGGCGGTGTTGGGCCGGCGGCCGGTGGCGACCAGGATGCGGTCGACCTCGATGCGCTTGCCGTTGCTCAGCTTCGCCGTCAGCCCGGCACTGCCGGTGGCCAGATCTTCGACCTTGACATCGGTGTGGCAGGCGATGCCGCGCTGCTTGAATATCTTCTCCAGCCCCGCGCCCAGTTCGGCATCCAGGCCGGGCAGCAGGGCGGGCAACATCTCGACGACGGTGACATCGACGCCGAACGGCTGCATCATGCACGCGAACTCGCAGCCGATCACACCGCCGCCGACGATCATCAGCCGCCGCGGCAGGTCGGCCCAGTGAACGGCCTCATCGGAGGTGCACACCAGCCGCGGGTCATCGGGCCAGCCGGCAATGCGCGACGGCTCGGTGCCGGTGGCGAGGATGATGCGGTCGGCGGTGAGCTGCACGGGCTTGCCGGCCTTGCCCGTGACCTTGATGCGGCCGGGCCCTTCGAACGCGGCGGCGCCCTCGACCACCTCGACCTTGCGGCCCTTGAAGAGGTTGCGGATGCCGGCGCGGTTCTGGCGCAGCACGCGGTCCTTGTGCTTCTGAATCCGCGGCCAGTCGTAGGCCACCTCGCCGGTGCAGGTGATGCCCCAGTTGGGTGCGGCGTGCTTGAAGCTGTGCATCAGCTCCGCCGCAGTCAGAAGCGCCTTGGACGGGATGCAGCCGCGGTTGAGGCACGTGCCGCCGAGGTGGCCCTTCTCGACCACCGCCACGCGCGCCCCAAGCTGCGCAGCACGCAGCGCGGCGACATACCCGCCCGGCCCCGCGCCGATGATGATCAGATCATGCTTATGGCTCATATTCGGTATCCTCAGCCTCATCCGGGGTGTTCACCCCTTGTGCCCCCGTCCTCAAGCGGACCCCCTCCCCGCAGGTCACTGGATCGACTCCGGCTCCTCCAGCAGCGCCTTGAGCTGAGCCATGAACTGCGCCGCCAGCATGCCATCGACGATGCGGTGATCGGCGCTGAGGCTCAGGTTCATCGCCCGGCCCGGCCGCATGGCGCCGTCCGTCACCCACAAGTGCTCGCGCGCGGCCGAGACGGCCAGGATGCCCGCCTCCGGCGGGTTGATGATCGCGCTGAAGTCCTCGATGCCGAACATGCCCATGTTGCTGATGGTGAACGTGCCGGCGCCCATGTTGTCCACCCGGCCCTTCCGCGCATTGTCCACCAGCAGTCGGGCCGAGCGGGCCAGCGTGGGCAGGTCCATACCCTCGACACCGGTCAGCACGGGCACGACCAGGCCGTCCTCGATGCCCACGGCGATGCCGATGTTGGCCGTCGGGTACTCGACGATTTCCTCGCTCTCGAGCCGGCTGCGGAAGCCGGGATAATGCATCATCGTGCGGCTGATGGCCAGGACGATCACATCGTTGATCGTGCAGCCGGTTTCGTCCTTCATCCGCCTGTAGAAGTCCAGCAGCGGCTGGGCATCGATGCTCTGCCGCACGTAGAAGTGCGGCACCGTCTGCTTCGAGACGGTCAAATTCTGCGCGATGGCCCGTCGCATCTTCGACATCCGCCGCCGCACCACCGCGCCGGGGCCGGCCGAAGGGGCGGCAGCGGGCATTTCCGTCGCGGCCGTGGCGGGGGCTTGCTGCACATCGGTCGAGAGGATGCGGCCGCCGGGCCCGCTGCCGGCGCCGAGGCGATCCAGCGCCACGCCGCGCTCGCGTGCGATCCGCCGCGCGGCCGGTGAGGCCTTCACGCGGCCGGTGGCCGTGGTGGACGTCGGTGCAGTAGGGTTGGTGGCCGCGGCGCGCGCGGCCGTGGGCGGAGCGGGGGCTTCGGCCGCGCTTGCGGCGGCGGGCTCGGGGGCCCGGCTTTCACCGGTGGCAAGCCAGGCCTCCGCCGCGGCGTCGTCCTCGGCCAGCAGCGCGATGGGCTGCTTGACGGGGGTGGTGGTCCCCTCGGGTGCCACGATCTTCGCCAGGCGGCCGCCCTCGGGTGCTTCGAACTCCATGGTGGCCTTGTCGGTCTCGATCTCGCAGATGATCTGCCCGGCCTCGATGCGGTCGCCTTCGGCCACCTTCCAGCTCAGGATGGTGCCTTCTTCCATCGTGTTGCCCGCCTGGGGCATGAGGATGGGGGTAACCCCTTCAACCGAAGCTGGTTGCGATGCCGTCGCTTCACGGTCGGCCGTGGGCGCAGCCTCCTCCGCGGCCGTCCCATGCGCGCTTGCGGCGCCATCGCCGGCCCCGGCCGGTTCACTGGTGAACTCACCCTCACCCAGCCATGCGATGGGCTGCTTGACGGGGATGATGGCCCCCTCAGGCGCCGCGATCTTGGCCAGGCGGCCGCCCTCGGGTGCCTCGAACTCCATGGTGGCCTTGTCGGTCTCGATCTCGCAGATGATCTGCCCGGCCTCGATGCGGTCGCCCTCGCCGACCTTCCAGCTCAGGATGGTGCCCTCTTCCATCGTGTTGCCCGCCTGGGGCATGAGGATGGGGGTGAAGCCCTCCGGCGCCGACTCGCCGCCGCCCGCCGGTGGGGCGGGGTTCGACCTCGCGGCCGCAGCGGGTGCGGACGGCTCGGCGCTGCTCGCATCCCCGAGCTGAGCCAGCGCAGTGCCCGGCTCGACGGTGGTTCCGGCCGGCACCAGCAGGCGCTTGAGCGTGGCCGCGGCGGGTGCCAGCAGGTGGACGACGGAGTCCTTAAGATCAATCACAGCAAGGATTTGCTCGCCATCGACGCGGTCGCCAGCCGCGGCCAGCCAGCGCTGGATCGTGCCCGCATCGAGGTTCTCGGGGTAGCGCAGGGTGTCCATGATGCCGCCATTCTACAGTTTGATCGCGAGTTGTCACCTCAGGTGATTGAGTTTGCATCAATCGGTCACGTTTCGGGCGCGAAACTTGCACTCACTGATGCCGGCGCGATAGACTGATCGTACCCGCGGGCGACTACCACCGCCAACCTGCGGCCACCGGCGTGCCGCACCGCCGCCCCGGGCACCCCATGGGGGACTCGCAGATGGACCCGGTCGCCGGTGGGCCCGCCCACTGGCGCTTGCCACCGCCACCGCCACCGAATACACCACGATGAGTCAGGCCACACGCCAGCGACAGGACCGGATCATGCACGAGCTGCTCCAGAAGCGGCACGTGACCGTGCGCGAGCTGGCCGAGGCACTCGAGGTCAGCGAGGCCACCGTCCGCCGCGACCTCAAGGCCCTGGCCGGCCGCCATCAGCTCAGCCTGGTCCACGGCGGGGCCACGCTCCAGCGCCACGCCGATTACTCGTTCCAAGCCAAACAGCAGCGCAACGTCGACTCCAAGCGTACCATCGCCACCCTGGCCGCGAAGCGCATCCACGATGGCGACCACGTGTTTCTCGACTCGGGCACCACCTGTTTCGAGATGGCCCCGCTGCTGCGCGACCGCCGCGGGCTGTCGGTGCTGGTCAACAGCGCGCGGCTGGCACTGGAGTTCGACAGCCCCGGCATCGGCGTCATCATGCTCGGCGGCCAGTACCGGCCCGACCGCATGGACACCATCGGGCCGATCACCACCAGCACGCTGGACCAGCTCCGCGGCTACCTGGCGTTCATCGGGGCCGATGGCCTGAGCATGGAATTCGGCCCATCGGCCAGTGACATCGAAAGCGCGCACCTGTACCGTCAGGTGGTGGCCAACGCCCGCGAGGCGGTGCTGCTGGCCGACCACAGCAAGTTCGAGACCGCCGCGCTGTTCCGCATCATCGAGTGGGACCGCATCGGCTGCCTGATCACCGACCAGCGCCCGCCGCGAAAGTGGATCGAGTTCGCCCAGCGTCGCGGCATCGAGCTGGTCTTCCCCCCGCCGCGCGACACCGCCGATGCCGATGAGCCCGACGGCGCCGGTGCCGCGGAGGAGGCCGCATCGGATGATGCGCCGTTTGCCGACCCGGCCGCCACGGCGGCCACGTGACCCGTAGAGCCCCACACGGGGCGGAGCCTGATCGCCATGCCCAAGAACATCATGATCGTCCCGGAGCAGGCCCGCGCCAAGGGCCAGCTCGAGTTCAACCCCATCCCGATCAATCAGTACGACCGCAGTGTCGGCGATGAACTCGCCGCCGGCCGCTTCACCGCCGAGCAGCTCATGCGCATCCAGCGCGACATGATGCTCATCCGCGCCTTCGAAGGCATGCTCGACACGGTCAAGAAGCAGGGCAACTACCAGGGCATCGAGTACAACCACCGCGGACCGGCCCACCTGTCCATCGGCCAGGAGGCTACCGCCGTGGGCGAGGCCTACCTGCTGAGCATCGACGACCACATCTACGGCTCGCACCGCTCCCACGGTGAGATTCTGGCCAAGGGCCTCTCGGCCATCGAGCAACTCGATGATGAGGCGCTCATGGCCATCATGCGCGGCTACTTCGACGGCCAGTGCCTCAAGGTCGTCGAGAAGGATGCCAAGGGCCCGGTGAAGGACCTGGCCATCGACTTCCTGGTCTACGGCGCGCTGGCCGAGATATTCGGGCGCGAGCCGGGCTTCAACAAGGGCCTGGGCGGCTCGATGCACGCGTTCTTTCCGCCGTTCGGCGTCTATCCCAACAACGCCATCGTCGGCGGCAGCGGTGACATCTCGGTGGGGGCGGCGCTTTTCAAGAAGGTCAACCGCCGGCCGGGCATCGTGATTGCCAACATCGGCGATGCCTCCGCCGGCTGCGGCCCGGTGTGGGAAGGGCTGTGCTTTGCCACGATGGACCAGTTCAAGAAGCTGTGGGATGAGGTCCACCGCGGCGGCCTGCCGCTGATTGTCAACTTCATCAACAACTTCTACGGCATGGGCGGCCAGCCCGTGGGCGAGACGATGGGCTTCGAGGTGCTCGCCCGGCTCGGCGCCGGGCTCACGCCCGACCAGATGCACGCCGAGCGGGTCGATGGCTACAGCCCGCTGGCCATGATCGATGCCATCGAGCGCAAGAAGAAGGTCATCGAGGCCGGCGATGGGCCGGTGCTGCTGGACACGGTGACTTACCGCTTCAGCGGCCACTCGCCCTCCGATGCCAGCAGCTACCGTGAGAAGACCGAGGTTGAGGCCTGGCAGCAGTTCGACCCGCTGACCACCTTCGGTCAGAGCCTGATCGACGCCGGCGTGTGTACGCAGGCCGACCTCGATGCGATGCAGCAGAAGATCGATGCGGTCATCCTCTCGGCCTACAAGAAGGCCATCGACCTGGACATCTCACCCCGCGCCGACCTCATACCCGCGGAGAACCTGCTCGAGCGGGTGATGTTCTCCGACCAGCGGGTGGAGAAGCTGGCCGAGGGCGAGCCGGATGTGCTCATGCCGCTGGAGGACAACCCCCGCGTCCGGCAACTTGCCAACCGCAGCCGCTCGGGCCTGGATGAGAACGGCAAGCCGCGGCCCAAGAGCCGCTGCATCGGCATCCGCGATGCGCTGTTCGAGGCCATCATCGACCGCTTCTACACCGACCCGACGCTGGTTGCCTACGGCGAGGAGAACCGCGACTGGGGCGGCGCCTTCGCCGTCTATCGCGGCCTGACCGAGGCCCTGCCCTATCACCGGCTCTTCAATTCGCCCATCAGCGAGGGCGCGATCGTGGGCACTGCGGTGGGCTATGCCCTCGAGGGCGGCCGGGCGCTGGTCGAGCTGATGTACTGCGACTTCATGGGCCGCGCGGGCGATGAGATATTCAACCAGCTCGCCAAGTGGCAGTCGATGTCGGGCGGGCTGTTGAAGATGCCGGTGGTGCTGCGTGTGAGCGTGGGCTCGAAGTACGGCGCCCAGCACAGCCAGGACTGGACGAGCATGACCGCCCACATCCCGGGTCTGAAGGTCGTCTTCCCCGCCACACCCTACGATGCCAAGGGGCTGATGTACTCGGCGCTGCTGGGCACCGACCCGGTGGTGTTCTTCGAGAGCCAGCGCATCTACGACACGCCCGAGCTGTTCCACCCCGAGGGCGTGCCCGAGGGCGCCTATGAGATTCCCATCGGCGAGCCGGATGTGAAGAAGCAGGGCAGTGACATCACCATCCTCAGCATCGGCGCCACGCTGTACCGGGCGCTGGAGGCGGCGCAGACGCTGGAGAGTCAGTGGGGCCTTTCCTGCGAGGTGATCGATGCCCGCTCGATCGTGCCGTTCAACTACGGGAAGGTCATTGAGTCGGTGTCGAAGACGCGCAAGATTCTGCTGACCTCCGATGCCTGCGAGCGCGGCAGCGCGCTTCAGACCATGGCCGCCACGATCACGAACCTGGCCTTCGATGAACTCGATGCCCCGCCGGTGGTCGTGGGCGCGCGCAACTGGATCACGCCCGCGGATGAGGTGGAAGACAGCTTTTTCCCCTTCCCCGCGGACATCATCGACGCCGTACACGAGCACATCCTGCCACTGAAGGGCCACCGCCCCGCCCGCCCCTGCAACCGCGAGGAACTGCTGCGCCGCAACCGCCTGGGTGTGTGAGGCCGGGTCGGGGTGTGATGGATTTCACACATCCCGCAAGGTCTCGCGGGCAGTCGAGGTCGAGCGACGGTCATCGTTTCCAGGTTTCAACGGTGTCATTCGCAGTTGTCTTCCGCCGAACATGCCCGCACCCACGACAGAGGGAGGGAACTGCAACTGCCAATGGCACGGACGGCACGGGAAACGGGGTGCCACGTCGGCTTTTCAGGGCTCCCGAACAGGGGTGGCGAATCAGTAGCGAGCGGGCTATAGTGTGGGCAATGGTCAGCGTTCTTGCAGACAGATGGGCTCAACCGGCGCGTTGCTGCCAGGGAGCGGTATGACATCGCATACCAGCCAAGCCAATCGGACAGTAAGGCGGTGGTGGAAGTGGGCGCTGGCAGGTGTCTTGGCGCTGCTGACGCTGGCCGTGCTCGTATCGCTGGTGATACAGGCGACCGGCCGTCGTGCCATTGAGCGACAGATCGAGGCGTTGCGGGATGCGGGCGAACCGACTACGGCCGGCGAATTCGCAGCGTTGTATCCCCAGCCGCAGGGCCGCAACGCGGCGGACCTCTTTCGGCGAGCGGGTGAGAAGTTCATCCATCCACGCGACATCGACATCCCGGCAGCATTCGGCGACCTGATCGATGACGAACGTCAGCGCCATGAAGCCCGACAGGCCGAGTTGCAGCGAAGGCGGGAAGAAGCACGTCAGCAGCAACGCCAGCGCATCGAAAGGCCCATGCCGAACGATGCAGATGACCCCCATTGGGAGGTGATCCCGGCGCCATCGCATCCTCCTCCGGGTGGACATTGGTCGCCGCATGGGGGCGATGAGGATTGGCACGAACCTGAAACGCTGGCCGATCTCCTCCCCGTGATCGGTCGCGTAGGCAGGCCAGACGATTTCCAGCAGCCGCCATCGGACTTGACACTCAAGGCCATCGAGGTGTATCTCGATCGCAATGCCGAAGCGATCGAGCTGCTTATGGAAGGGGCGGCTCTCGATAGCGCATGGAGTCCGAGTACCATCGTCGATGGCCTGGATGCCACCGAGAATTACGCGCGGACCGTTCGGGGTTTGCCCAGGCTCATGATGCTGCGCGCCCATCTCGCCGCTGCGCGGGGGGACAGCGCGGCGGTGACCGAATCCATCCTGGCCGTGTTCGCGCTGGCCAGCGCGTTTGAGCATCATGCCGATCCCATCGAGATGGCCGTGCACGCCTGGCTCCGTACACGCATGGCGGAGCAGATGCAATGGTTGCTCAACTACCCCCTGGTCTGGGAGGAGCGCGAACTCGAACGGATCGAGCGCTCGCTGGCCTCCCTGGCGGACAAGGAACTGTTCCTTCGTGCCATGCGGACCGAGCGCGTGTACATGCTCCAGCAGATCGGCACCGGAGCAGCATACGAGGAGGTGCTGGTGCTGTGGCGATGGCTCGGCGTGCTCCCCCACAATGTGGCCTTGACGCTGCGATATATCGGGCGAATCTGCGAGGCGGCGCAGTTGCCGGCGCATGAGCGTCTCGACCGGGTCGTGGCCATCGCCGAGGAGGCCGCGGACCTGCCATGGCAGTACCAGGTGACGGCATACCTGGTTCCCGGGTATGAGGCGCTGTTGCGCACGGACAATATTGCGGTGGCCAGCGACCGCGTGATGACGGTGGTCCTGGCCATTGAACGATACCGCCTCGCCCATGGCCGGCCGCCCGATGCGTTGTCGGACCTGGTTCCCGACTGGATCGATGCCGTACCCCTGGACCCCTTCGATGGCCAGACGCTGCGCTACCGGCCACTTGAGCCGGGATACGTGGTCTACAGCGTGGGCCCCGATGGCGAGGATGGGGGCGGCCGGCGGACGGGCCAGCCGGATGGAGATATCGTGATCAGCGTCCAGCGGTGAACGGGCCTGGCCATGCCGGTCTTCATCTCTTGCCGCGCGCCCGGTTGATGGCTGCGCGACGCCCTGAATTGCACGCCAGCGACTCTTGCGGATTTCACGCCGTTCCGCGGAAGCAGGGCGCCCCGGCCGTTGCGCCTTGCGGCGACTTTCAGCCCGCTGACCATGCCACCCACGCTACAGGCGTTTGTCCCGCCTCCCACCGGCCGCCGCATACGCATTGTGCGGCGGGGGAAGGCCCGGCCCCGTTGCGGCCCCTATCCCCCTGCGGCTTTGGCGGCGTGGCCCATGTCCTTGAGCATGGCCACGAGGGTGTCGCGGTGGTCGCCCTGGATTTCGATGTCGCCATCCTTGACCGCGCCGCCGGTGCCGAGCTTCTTCTTCAGCTTCGCCGCAAGGTCGGCCAGGGCGGCATCGTCCAGGGCCAGGCCGGTGATGACGGTCATCACCTTGCCGCGGCGGCCCTTGCTCTCGCGGCGCACGCGGACGTTGCCATCGCCGCGCGGTTCGGTGGCTTTGCTCGAGCAGGTGCATTGCGACACCGGCCGCTGGCAGGAAGGGCACATCTTCCCACCGGCGGTGGAGTAGACGAGCCGGTCTTGACTTTTTCGGGGCTGGACCATGTTCGGGGCTCCGGGATTGGGTCATGATACCGCGATCAGCGCTGCTGACCATGCCCGCCTCGGATACAGGCATCGCTGCCCGGCGGAGGGTCAATGAAAGTCGCGCGATCGGGTGGCGGGGCCGCGCCGGCGGTCGGCCAGTTCCTCGAGGCGCTGGACCATCACGTGGACCACGCGGCCCTGGCGCTCGATGCGGCCGCGGGCGATCAGCATCACCGCGTGTCGGGCAGCGCGGCGGAAGCGGTCGAAGATGCGCGGCCGAAGGATCAGGTTGGCCACACCGGTTTCATCCTCAATAGTCATGAAGATCACACCACGGGCACTGCCCGGCCGCTGGCGCACCAGCACGATGCCGGAAACGGCCACCGTCGCCCCCGCGGGGCAGCGGGCCTCATCCCTGAGTTGCGCGTTGGGCACCATGCCGCGGCGGTCGAGCATCGGGCGGAGGAACGAAACCGGGTGGGCCTTGAGCGACAGGCCCGTGGCCGCGTAGTCCTGCATCACCTTCTGCAACAGTGGGATCGGCGGCAGGGCGATGGGGCGGTAGACGGTTGACCCGGCCGGTGGCGGGGCGGCGGGGACTTCGTTTGAGCGGTGGGTATCGCCGCTCACCGCCTGCCCGTCTGCCCTGAAAATCGCCAGTCTCTCCGGCTCCCTCTCCCTCCGGGAGAGGGCTGGGGTGAGGGCAGATGCACAAGGCTCGTCCGAACTCTCCCTCACCCCCGACCCCTCTCCCGGTGGAAGAGGGGAGGAAGAGGGCGGTGGGCTGCGGTCCTGTTTCTCCGCCTCGGCCTGATCGAAGATGGGCAGTTCACTGTCGCGCAGTTCGCGCACGTGCCACAGGGCGGACTGGCGGTCCAGGCCCATCGAGTTGAACGCATCAGCCCCCGCAAGCCGGCGCAGCGTCGCGATGCGCACGCCGGCGGCCCGCCACAGGCCGCGGAGGGTGGCAAACGGCCCATGAGCCGCCACCGCCGCGGCGATGCGATCGGCCTCATCCTGCCTCAGCCCGCGGACCATCCGCTGGCCGAGGCGCAGGGCGGGGGCGGCGGGGGGGGGGGCGTCGTCGCCGCCAGCCTCGAGCGTGCAGTCCCAGGCACTGGCGTTGACATCCACCGGCCGCACCTCGACGCCGTGCTCGCGGGCGTCGCGCACGATCTGGGCGGGGGCGTAGAAGCCCATCGGCTGGCTGTTGAGCAGCGCGCAGGCGAACGCCGCGGGGTGGTAGCGCTTCAGCCAGGCCGAGGCATACACGATCAGCGCAAAGCTCGCCGCGTGCGACTCGGGAAAGCCGTACTCGCCGAAGCCCCTGATCTGCTCGTAGCAGCCCTGGGCGAAGGCCGGGTCGTAGCCGTTGGCGACCATGCCCGCCACGATGCGGCGGCCGAAGTCTTCGATCACCTTTTCCTTGTGCTTCCACGCGGCGATGGCGCGGCGGAGGTTGTCGGCCTCGCCGGGTGTGAAGCCCGCCGCCACCACCGACAGCGCCATCACCTGCTCCTGAAACAGCGGCACGCCCAGCGTCTTGCCCAGCACGCTGCGGATGCGATCGTCGGGGAACGTCACCGGCTCCTGGCCGCTTCGCCGGCGCAGGTAGGGGTGGACCATCTTGCCATGGATCGGCCCGGGGCGGACGATGGCGACCTCGATGACCAGGTCGTAATAGCACCGCGGCCGCAGGCGCGGCAGCATGGACATCTGCGCGCGGCTCTCGACCTGGAAGACGCCCACCGTATCGGCCTCGCAGAGCATGTCGTACACCGCCGGGTCCTCCGCCGGCAGGTTGTCGAAGCTCAGTGGCGGCCCCGAGGATGGCCCGCGCCCGGCGTTGACCAGTTCGAGGCACTTGCGGATGCAGGTGAGCATGCCCAGGCCCAGCACGTCCACCTTCAGCATGCCCATGGCCTCGATGTCCTGTTTGTCCCACTCGATCACCGTGCGGTCGGCCATGGCGGCGTTCTGGATCGGCACCAGTTCGCACAGCGGGCTCTGCGTGACGACGAAGCCGCCCACGTGCTGCGACAGGTGACGCGGAAACGTCAAAATATCACCGGCCAGCTCGAGCAGGTGGCCGATGGTGGGGTCGCCGGGGTCGAAGCCCAGTTCGCGCAGGCGCTGCGGCCGGTGAAGGGATTCGGCATCGAACCAGTCGAGGTTGCGCGCCAGGCGGTCGACGGCGTCCAGTGACAGGCCCAGGGCCTTGCCCACCTCGCGCACAGCGCTGCGCGGGCGGTAGGTGATGACCTCGGCCGTCAGGGCCGCGCGGTGGCGGCCGTAGCGGCGGTAGATGTACTGGATCACCTCCTCGCGGCGTTCGTGCTCGAAGTCGACATCGATGTCAGGCGGCTCGTTTCGCTCGCGGCTGACGAAACGCTCGAAGAGCACCTCCACCCGGTCGGGGTCGACGGCGGTGATGAACAGGCAGTAGCACACCGCCGAGTTCGCCGCCGCGCCGCGGCCCTGGCAGAGGATGCCGCAATGCCGGGCGAAGCAGACGATGTCGTGGACGGTGAGAAAGTAACCGGCGTAGTCGAGCTCATCGATCAGCGCCAGCTCGTGCTCGATCTGTGCAGCGACTCTGGCGGGTACGCCGGCCGGATAGCGCTGCGCTGCGCCCTGCCAGGTCAGCGCTGCCAGGTGGCCGATCGGTGTGCGGCCGGGCGGGCAGGTCTCGTGGGGATACTCGTAGCGGAGCTGATCGAGGCTGAAGCCCGCGCAGCGCCTGGCGATGGCCACCGTCCGCGCCACCGCATCGGGCCGGCCGGCGAACATGCGGGCCATCGAGCGCGGCGGCTTGAGGCAGCGCTGGGCGTTTGGAAACAGGCGGTAGCCGGCGGTGTCGAGCGTGCAGCCGTGGCGGATGCACGTGAGCACATCCTGGAGCCGCCGCCGGCCGCGGTCGTGGTAGTGCACATCGTTGACCGCCACCAGCGGCACACCGCCGGCCTCGCTCAAATCCGCCAGCGCCCTCAGCCGCCGCCGGTCCCGGCCATCGTAGTGCAGGCACGCGGCCAGGGAGAGGCGATCATCGGTGAAGGTTTCCTTCAGCCGCGACAGCACCCGCGAAAGGGCGTCATCCGGCCCACCGCGCGGCGGGACGGCGACAGCCAGCAGACCCTCGTGATGTGCCAGCACATCCGCCAGCCGCAGATGGCACTCGCCCTTGGGGGCGCAGCGCCGGCCCAGTGTCAGCAGTTGGCACAGCCTGCCATAGGCAGCCCGGTCGGTGGGATAGAGCAGCACGCGGCGGAGCTCGGACGATGCCTCGGCCTCACCGCCCCCTTCGCCTCCCTCACCGCCATCATCGCTGAACTCGATCTGGCAGCCGACCAGCAGTTGGATGCCCGCCTGCTTCGCCGCCACGTGGGCGCGCACAATGCCTGCCAGGGAGTTGACATCGGTCAGCGCAACGGCGGCATGGCCCAGTTCCGCAGCGCGCTGCACCAGCTCACCGGGATGGCTGGCGCCGGTGAGGAAGGTGAAGTTGCTGACCACCTGGAGTTCGGCCCACGCGGGTTGTTCACCGTGCATGGTCATGGAGCGCTTCGCATTGCCCTCTGCTCTGCCATCCCCGGAAAAGGAGAGGGAGTCGGGGGGAGCCGGGTGTCGCTGGCGGCTCTTGCCCCCTCGCACCCCGATCTGTCTCCTTCGCACAAATGTTACCGCCCGGCCCGGCGGCCGGGAACCGGGTGGCGCCGCCCGGGTAAGGCGTAGCCACGGAAGGTTTTGTCAGACATGGGGGTGTTGCCATGGTGGCGGTGGTCGTCTGTGAGGAGAGGGCCTGGGCAAAGCAGACCTTCGGTGGCTGTGACCTGGGCGATCCGCGGCGGGTCAAGCGGCTGCGCAAGGTGGCCGAAGTGCGGGCACGCACGCCCCATGCGAGCCTTGTGGGGGCTATGGCGGCGACAAGGCATCGCCAGTGAGCGCCTGCCGGCTGACCGAAGGCAAGCATGTTGCGCCCGAAGCCATCGCTGAAGTCGCCTTCGCCGCGACGGTCCGGCTCGTTCGGGAGGCCGGGCGTCTGCTCTGCATCGGTGACACCACCACCATCGTGGTCCCCCACGCGAGCGTGCGGAATCAGTTGGGCGACGTCGGGGGCGCCGACAACCGCGCAGCGCGGGGCTGTGTGGTGCATTCAAGCATCCTCACCGACGGGGATGCCGGGGCGGCTCCGAGGCTGATCGACCCGCACTGGTTTACCCGCGATGCCAAAGGATGCGGTCGCCGCCACAAACGTAAAGTCCGTCCCTATCGGGAGAAGGAGAGTTACAAGTGGCTGGCGGCCTGCGAGCGCATCGCCGCGCGGCTGGGCGGGCTGCCTCAGCGGTTGATTGTGGTGGTCGCTTCCGAGGCTGAGGTTTGCGAGTTTGTCAGCGTGCTCCTCGGGCTCACCCTGGCCCCGAGCGTCTCAACTGTGCCCTGCACCGCATCGGACGGATCGGTATCCTTGGGCGGCCGGTGTCCATGCCGCGGCCCGCGGCCGCCTCGCGCTGCGGGCGGGTTGAGGCACACCGCCGCGGCATTGTGAGTCGCACCCCTCCTGCGCGCCCGCCCCGGCGCCTTTCAAGGGGCGTGGCCGTGGTTCAACCTGAATCCCTTTGCGGAGCCTTCTGAATATGGATGCGGTCTTTTACAACGCACAGCACTCGCCCATCGGCGCCTTTGCCAGCTTCACGCTCGGGTTCCCAGGCGCCAAGGGCGGCCTGGGGCTGGAACTGGGCCGGCCGGCCAACCAGAGCGTGTTCATCGGTCTGGAGTCGCACGAGCCGGGTGTGTTCGATGCCCTGCCGTTCTACAAGGCCGCCGAGGATGAGGCCCGGCGTTACGACGTCGAGGCCACCGAGGACCACCAGCCCAGGGCCGAGGCCACCATCCGGCCGTTCGAGCGCAGCGCCATCCAGCGCACACTGGGCCTGGCCACCGACACCTGGAAAGCCGGCGACCTGACCTTCCGCATCCTCTCACCGGTGCGCCCGGTGCCGGACCCGGGCTCTGCCGAGGCCGATGCGTTGAAGCTGGCGATCTGCCCGGCGGTGCTGGTGGAGATGGAGGTGGACAACACCACAGGCAAGCACCCCCGCCGCGCGTTCTTCGGCTACCAGGGCAACGACCCCTACTCGGCCATGCGCCGGCTCGATGACCGGGTGGACACGGGTTTCCGCGGCGTGGGCCAGGGCCGCATCACCGCGATCGCCACGGCCGATGAGGCCATGGTCTCGGGCATGGCCTTCACCATCGAGCAGGTGGTGGCGCCGAAGATCGCGGAAAACCGCGTCTTCGGGCTCGGCGGGGTCGCCGCGCTGGTCGGTGCGGTGCCCGCGGGGGCGAAGAAGACCTTCCGCTTCGCCGTCTGCTTCTACCGCGGCGGGATCGTCACCAGCGGCGAGCCCACGGCCTACTACTACACCCGTTACTTCTCGCAGATCGAAGATGTTGCCGCCTTCGCCCTGGACAACTTCGACACCTGCCGCCAGTGGGCCGCCGAAGCCGATGCGATGCTCGATGCGGCGAAGCTGAGCGATGAGCAGAAGTTCATGCTCGCCCACGCCGTGCACAGCTACTACGGCTCGACGCAGTTTCTCCAGTGGGTGGGAGAGGGCCGGGATGGGCGGCCCTGGTGGGTGGTCAACGAAGGTGAGTACCGGATGATGAACACCTTCGACCTGACGGCGGACCACCTGTTCTTCGAGATGGCAATGAACCCGTGGACGGTGCGCAACGAGCTGGACGCCTTCATCGACCGCTACAGCTACCGCGACCAGGTGCGCTTCCCCGGCGATGAGACGCTCCACCCCGGCGGCATCAGCTTCACCCACGACCAGGGCATGGCCAACCAGGTGTCACGGCCGGGATACTCGACCTACGAGCTGTTCGGCCTCAGCGGCTGCTTCAGCCACATGACCCACGAGCAGCTTGTCAACTTCGTGCTCTGCGCGGCGGTCTACATCCAGGGCAACGAGGATGACGGCTGGCTGAAGGTCAACCGCCAGGTGATCGCCGACTGCCTGGAGAGCCTTGTCAACCGCGACCATCCCGAGCCCTCGAAGCGCAACGGCATCATGGGCCTGGACTCCTCGCGCACCATGGGCGGGGCC
>PUMS01000290.1 GCA_003551485.1 Phycisphaeraceae bacterium
GGATCGGCCTGGCGCCGCCGGTGTGCCTGGTGGTCGAGGATGCGCCCAGCGCCATCGAGGCCGCCCGCCGCGCCGGTTCCCCCTGCCTGGGGGTATGCAGTAGTCTGAGCGCCCAGACGTTGCGTCAGGCGGGGGCGCAATGGACCTGCGATGATCTGTCCGCGGTGCCCGCGGAGTTGTTGGCGATGTTGAATCCCCGAGCCGTTCCGGGGGCAGGGGGCCTTCCGGGGGCGCGGCGGTAAGAATTGAGGCGGGATGCCCCCACCAAAGGGAGTCTGTAAGCGATGCGTGCGATCCTTGCCATCTGTGCCGTGCTGGTGCTGTCCGGAGCCGGCTACATGCTCATCTTCGCCACCGGCGAACGCCGGGTCGAGGCTG
This sequence comes from Phycisphaeraceae bacterium, assembly GCA_003551485.1. GTDB lineage: Bacteria > Planctomycetota > Phycisphaerae > Phycisphaerales > Phycisphaeraceae > B1Sed10-187. Next base: position 379 of record PUMS01000290.1, read on the forward strand.
ACTTCACCTTGATCTCCGGACCGCTGCGGACGCTCGATCCGCAGCGGACGTCGATGCTGCGCGACTTCCGCGTGATCATGTGCCTGTTCGACCCGCTGACCAAGGTCTCACCCGAGACCGGCGAGCCCGAGCCGGCCACGGCCGAGCGCTGGCAGGTCAGCGATGATGGCCGGACCTGGACCTTCCACCTGCGCGAAGATGCCCGCTGGAGCAACGGCGACCCGGTGCGGGCCGGCGAGTTCATCGTTGGCTGGCGCCGGGCGATGATGCCCGACTTCGCCGCCTACTACCGCAAGATGTTCGACTACATCGAGGGCGCTGAAGCCTGGTTCGAGTTGCGCAACGAGGAGCTTGCCGAATACGCCGCCCGCCCCGCCGCCCAGCGAAGCTACGAGGCCGCCGATGAGCTCTGGCAGCGCCACCTCGAGGCTTTCGAGCAGATGGTGGGCGTGCATGCGCCCGATGACCGTACCCTCATCGTCGAGCTGAAGCGCCCGGTGCCCTACTTCCTCGAGCTGACCGCCTTCATGACCTTCGCCCCGCTGCACGAGCCGTCGGTCACCGCGGCGATGACCGGGCCCGATGCCCGCAGCGGCATGCTGTCGATGCGCGGCGACTGGCTCAACCCGGGCCGGCTGATCAGCAACGGCCCCTACAAGCTCGTCCAGCACCGGCCGCAGCGCCAGCTTCTGCTCGAGGCCAACGAGTACTACTGGAACCGCGCGGCGATGAACAACAACAGCATCGGCATCCGCATCCTCGAGGGCAACGCAGCGCTTCGCAGCTACGAGAGCGGTCACTACGACTGGTGGCCCGATGTGCCCACCACGCACGTGATCGCCGGCGACCTCTACCGCCAGATGCGCGAGGGCGACCGGCGCGACGTGCATGCCTACAGCCAGGCGGCGACGTTCTACGCGGTGTTCAACTCCGCCCAACCCCCGCCCGGCGGTGACAACCCCTTCGCCGATGAACGCCTCCGCCGCGCGTTCGCCAAGACCCTCGACGTCGAGGGCATCATCGACGACATCATGCGAAAGGATGAGCGGCGAACCTACAGCCTCGTGCCCCCGGGCATGGTCCCCGGCTACGACCCGCCGCAGGATGTGGCCCCGCGGTTCGATCCGGAGGCGGCGCGGCGGATCATCGACGAACTGGGCGATGAGGTGCCGGAGGTGACGATCCTGTACCGCACCGAGATCGGGCAGCGCGCCCTGGCCGAGCGGGTCGCCCGCGACTGGCGCGAGCACCTGGGCGCCCGTGTCACCATCGAGGGGGTGACGCACTCGGTCTTCGTCGACCGGCTCAAGGAAGGTGAGTTCATGTTCACCTTCGCCAACTGGTTCGGCGACTACCGCGACCCGACCTCGTGGCTGAACATGTACCGCAGCGGCGATGGCAACAACCACGCCAAGTGGTCCAACCCCGACTACGACCAGATCCTCGAGGATGCAGCGCAGATGACCGATCCCGAAGCGCGGCTGAGCGTGCTGGAAGATGCCGAGCGGCTGCTGCTTCGCGAGGTGCCGATCCTGCCGATGTTCCTGTGGAAGAGCATCGAGCTCTATGACCCCTCGCGCGTGCGCCACAAGCCCGATGACGTCTGGAGCCGCCCGCGCCTCGAGTTCGTCGAGGTCCGCCGGCCGCAGCGCTGACCCGATCGCCGACCCGCCCTTGCGCCCTCCCGCCCGCCCCAGGCCATGACCAGGCTGATCCTCTCACGCTTGCTTCAGACCCCGCTGATCCTGGCGGCGATCATGGCCCTGACCCTGGCCCTGGCTTGGATCATGCCCGGCAGCCCGGTGGCCGACCCCGGTCGCATCCCCAGCGAAGAAATCCAGCAGGCGATGCTTCGCCAGTACAACCTGGACAACCCCTTCAGCTTCGCCCACGGCTACGTGCGCGGCCTGTTTCTGGGCATCGAGGGCCACCCGCCGCCCTACTTCGGCCCCAGCCTCCAGCACCGCGACTTCTCGGTCAACGCCATCCTGGCCGACCGCCTGCCGGTCAGCGCCCTGCTGGGCGCGGCGGCCCTGGCGGTGGCGCTGCTGCTGGGCATGGCTGCGGGCGTGCTGGGTGCGTGGAAGCCGGGTTCGGTGTGGGACTGGCTGACGCTGCTGATCGCGCTGCTGGGCATCAGCCTGCCGGCGTTCGTGACCGGCTCGCTGCTGCTGGCCGGCTTCGCCGTGGTCTTCGGCTGGGTGCCGCTTCGGCCGTGGGAGTGGCCGATGGGTGCGGTGTGGGACCCGCAGTGGTGGGCGGACCTGCGCCAACTGCTGATCCAGATGCTGCTGCCGACACTGACCCTGGCCCTGGCCCCCGCGGCCTACATCGCCCGCCTGATGCGCCTTGGCCTTGCCGAGATCATGACCAGCGACTTCGCCCGCACCGCGCGGGCCAAGGGCCTGAGCGAACGGCAGGTGATCATGCGCCACGGCGTGAAGGTGGCCTTCCTGCCGGTGCTCAGCTTTTTGGGCCCGGCCGCGGCGGCGGTGATGACCGGATCGTTCGTGGTCGAAGAAATCTTCGCCATCCCCGGCGTGGGCCACGTCTTCGTCCAGGCCGTGTTGAGCAAGGACATCTTCATGCTCCTGGGCATCGTCCTGACCTACTCGACCCTCCTGGTGCTTTTCAACCTCGCCGTGGATGTCGCCTACTGCTGGATCGACCCGAGGATCGACCTGACCGCGCCGGGGGGGCGGTGAGCGGCGGCCGAGATACTCCGGGGTGGCGAGAGCGGTGGAGGAAGCGGTCGGTAACGGCCTGTTGCAGGCAGGTCAACACGCAGAAGCCATGCCGGGCGCATGTCGCCATCGCTGTTCGGATGCGTTTGCTCCAGCACTGCCCCGATGATCGCGTGCGTCAGCAAGACGTTTTCATCTGTGTTCACCTGAGTCATCTGTGGATCACGCTCCGGATAAGTGCCCTTCAGCCTTGGCAGTTATCCACAGATTGCAGTAGAGTAGGGGAGGGGCCGACCCTGCGGGGCCGGCCCCTCGCCTACTCTACTGGATCACTCTCCGGCCAGAACCCGTGAGCGCTTAGCTGAAGCGTTTCGTGAGGGTCGATGAGTCACCGCGCACCGGGGGCCTTGGCGAAGGAGGCAATGCTCAGCTCTCTATCACCTTCAGCGCGATCAGGTCCTGCACGTCCAGGAGGCCGATGGGGCGGTCTTCTGAGTCGATGACGGGGATTTCGTCGATGCGCAGCTCGCGGCTGAGTTGGACCGCATCGCGCACGCGGGCGGTGGCGGGCAGGCTGCGGGGGTGGGGGGTCATGACCTCGCGGATGGGGCGCTTCAACGCGGCGGGGCCCTCGCGGACCAGCAGGCGGCGCAGGTCGCCGTCGGTGAAGATGCCGCTGAGGCGGCCTTGGGCGTCGATCAGCAGCACCGCACCGGCGCGGCGGCTGGGCTGAGGCGCCCCCGACTCGCCCGAGGCCGTGCCCAGCACCTCATCCACCGGCCGGTCGTCGCGCACCAGCGGCAGGTTCTCACCCACGCGGAAACGCAGCACATCGACCACCGGCATCATCTGCCGGCCGAGCTGGCCGCCGGGGTGGCGCTTGTGGAAGTCCTCGGCGGTGAACGAGCGGGCCGCGGCCACCGCCAGGGCCAGGGCATCGCCCA
>PUMS01000083.1 GCA_003551485.1 Phycisphaeraceae bacterium
CGGCGCATCCTCTTACTCCCCTCTCCCTCCGGGAGAGGGGCCGGGGGTGAGGGCGAGTCTGGTTCACGCCCCGCGCATCCGCCCTCACCCCAGCCCTCTCCCGGAGGGAGAGGGAGCCGGAGAGGGAGCCGACACGGCTGCGCACCATGCGAGGACCTCTGTGCTCGCACCACAGCCGCATGGCGGCACGCTCCAAGTTGCCATGGCCATCGAGGCCAGCGGGCTCGGCCGCGACATCGATGACCGTGCCATTCTGGACGGCGTTAACCTGCGCGTGCCCGAGGGGGCCTTCATCAGCATCCTCGGGCCCAACGGTGCGGGCAAGACCACGCTGCTGCACATCCTGGCCACGCTGACCCGGCCCACTCGCGGCGATCTGAGGCTGCTGGGCCAGCCCGTCAGTCGCGCTACCGTCCGCGGCCTGCGTTGCCGCATCGGCATGATCGGCCACCAGCCCATGCTCTACCGCCACCTCTCAGCGCGGGAGAACCTCCACATGTTCGGGCGGCTCTACGGTCTTACCAATGTCGGGAATCGAGCCGATGCGCTTCTGGAAAAGGTGGGACTGCTCGACCGCGGCGATGATGCGGTGGCCACCTTCAGCCGGGGCATGGTGCAGCGCATCGCGATCGCCAGGGCGCTGATGCACGAGCCGGCCCTGCTGCTGGCCGATGAGCCGTTCGCGGGGCTGGATGTGGCTTCGATGCGGGCTTTGGAGGGGCTGTTGCAGAGCCTTCACGCCGCGGGCAAGACCATCTTCATGTCCAGCCACGACCCGGCCCAGAGCCTTCGCCTGGCCCAGCGCGTGCTCGTGCTGCGCTGTGGCACGCTGATTGCCAACTGTCCCACCGAGGAGGTCGACCCCGACCTGCTGGTGCGAGCCCTGGAATGAACGCCACCGCCCGACAACTCGCGTGCCTGGTCTTCAAGGACCTGCGCATCGAGGCCCGCAGCCGCCAGACGCTGGGGCTGATGGTGATGCTCGGCGTGCTGGTGGTGGTCGTGCTGGCCCTGGGGCTGGGCCCGCAGCAGGTGCAGTCGCCTGCGTTGGCCACCAGCGTGCTGTGGGTGGCCTGCCTCTTCGGCGGGGTGCTGTGTTTCGAGAAGACCATGGCCATCGAGCGAGAGGATGGCGCCCTGGCCGCCGTGCTGCTGGCCCCGGTGGACCGGGGCGTCCTCTACCTGGCCAAGCTCATCAGCAACCTGCTGCTGATGGCGGTGCTGGCCCTGGTGGTGATGCCGGTGGCGGTGGTGCTGTTGCAGTTCGACCTCGGGCCGCACCTGGGCTGGTTTGTCGCGCTGATGGCGCTGAGCTTTGTCGGCTTTGCCGCGCTGGGCACGATGCTGGCCGCGGCGACGGGCGGCTCGCGGCTGCAGGGCGGGCTGCTGGCGATCGTCGTGCTGCCGGCGTGCCTGCCGTTGATCGTGACCACCACGCAGCTCTCGGTGCGGATGTTCGCCGAGGGCCTGGCGCCCACGGCCTCGGCCCTGGGCGTGCTGATCGCCTTCGATGCGATCTTCCTGGTCGTCTGCTGGCTGGTGTTTGAACTGGTTGTCGAGCCCTAGGAACCGAGCGATGAACGCCCTGCTGCAACGATACGGCCCCCTGTTCTGGATGCTCACCGCAGCGCTGTTCGCCGTGATGGTCGTCCGCGTGTTCTTCTTCACACCGGTCGAGGCCACGATGGGGCCGGTGCAGAAGGTCTTCTACCTGCACCTGCCGGCGGCGATCAGCACGTTCCTGGCCTGCACGGTGGTGTTCATCGCCAGCATCGGCTACCTGTGGCAGCGGCGCCAGTTCTGGGATGACCTGGCCCTGGCGGCGGCGAAGGTCGCCGTGCTGCTGTGCAGCATCGTGCTCATCAGCGGCATGGTCTGGGCGCGCGAGGCCTGGGGCACGTGGTGGACCTGGAGCCCGCGGCTGACCTTCAGCCTGCTGCTGTGGCTGCTTTACGCCGTCTACCTGATCATCCGCCCGGCCATCGAACCGAAGCAGCGCCGGGCCCTGGTCGCGGCGGTCTACGGCATCATCGCCTTCATCGATGTGCCGCTGGTGTACCTGTCGGTGCGGCTGATGGTGGATGTCCACCCGGTGGACGTGCAGCTCGCCCCGGCGATGCGCACCACGCTGTGGATCAGCTTCGTTCCCGTGGTCTTGGCGTGTGTGGGGCTGATCGCCATGGGCACGCTGGCCCTGCGGCGATCCGCCCCCGCTTCCGTTCCCCAGGCGTCCGCGGCCGGGCCGGCATCGTGGCCGCAGGTGTCGCTGAGCATGAAGTCCGGAGGTGTGACGTGACCGGCCTGACCGCCACCATCATCGTTTACGCCGCGAGCCTCGCCCTCATCACCGGCTACGGCCTGTGCCAGTGGCTGGCCCTGCGGCGGGCGCCCCGTCAAGGAGAGAACGGATCATGAGCATCCTGCTGATCGGTCTGAACCATCAGCGCGCACCGGTCGATGTGCGCGAGCGTCTGGCATTCAGCGACAACGATGCCGCCGAGGCACTCGACCGCTTCGCCGTGCGCTTCGCCGGCGCCGAGGGGATGATCCTCAGCACGTGCAACCGCATCGAGCTGCTCGTGGCCGGCGATCCGCAACCGCCGGATGTGGCTTCGCTGGTCCGCTTTCTCGCCGCGGTGCGCAACGTACCGGCGGCCGAGTTCGAGCCCCTTGTGTATATTCATCGCGGGGATGCCGCGGTGCGGCACCTGTTCCGTGTGGTCAGCGGGCTCGATGCCATGGTGCTTGGTGACGTGCAGGTCGCATCGCAGGTGAAGGCGGCCTACGCCCTGGCCCATGAGCGCGGCCGCACCGGCTGGCTGCTCAACCGGCTGTGCCATCACGCCTTCACCACGGCCAAGCGCGTGCGCAGCCAGACGCGCATCGGCCAGAGCAAGGTCTCGGTGCCCTCGGTGGCGGCCCAGGTGGCCAGTGGCATCCATGGCGACATTGCCCAGGCCCGCGTGCTGGTGATCGGCGCCGGTGAGACCGCGAGGCTGCTGTGCGATGGCCTGATGCGGGCCGGCGCCAGGCGGTTTCTCATCAGCGGCCGCGGCGGGCACAATGCCCGGCAACTGGCCGAGCGCTGCGCCGGTGAGGCACTGAGTTACGAGCAGGCCATGGCGCGCCTCGATGAGGTCGACATCCTGGTCACGGCCACCAATTGCCCCCACGTGCTCATCGGCCCCGAGCAGGTGCATCGCGCCCGGTCCGGGCGCGGCGGGCGCCCCCTGCACCTGATCGACCTTTCCGTGCCGCGCAACATCGACCCCGCCATCGCCGACCCGCCGCGCATCATCCTGCACGATGTCGACGGCCTCGGCCGCATCGCCGCGGACAACCACAGGCGCCGCTGCGCTGAACTGCCCCGCTGTGAGGCGATCATTGAAGAGCAGGTCGAGGCCTTCGCCCGCTGGCGCTGTGCGGCCCGGGCCGGCCCGATGATCCAGCATCTCTACCGCGATGCCCGGACCCTGCGCGATGACGAACTGGCCCGCTGCTTCAACGCAAGTGACCTGACCGAATCGCAGCGCCACGCCGTCGAACGCTTCGCCGACCGCCTGGTCAACAAGCTGCTGCACCCCTGCGCCGGCATCATCCGCGAGCACCGCGGCAGCCCAGCCGCCCTCGCCCTGGCTGACGCACTGCATCGTATGGCCGCCTCACCCGCGATCGCTGACAGCCCCACCGAGTCGCGCCTGAACGTGGCCGGTTCCTGTCCATCAGCCTGAGTCAGCCCCGCGGCAGGGGCTCAGCGCCCATGCCTTCCCCGGCCCCACAAACGTCGCCGCCACGCCGAGGAGCTTCAGCGCGTGGTGATGGTCGGTGACCGGGGCATGATCACCAGCCGCCGCATCGATGAGCAGATGCGCCACGTCGAGGGTCTGGACTGGATCAGCGCCCTGCGGGCCGATCAGCTCAAGAAGCTCGCCGCCCAGGGCACGATCCACGCCTCGCTGTTCGATGAGCAGGACCTGGCCGAGGTCCAATCCGAGGACTTCCCCG
>PUMS01000123.1 GCA_003551485.1 Phycisphaeraceae bacterium
CCGAGCCTTTCAACCTCGAGGCCCTGGCCTCCCTGCCGGTGCGCCACGATGGCCGCACCAAGCCGCTGGACAGCGCAGCCCGAGCCACGCTGCACAAGCTGAGCGACCGCGGGACGGTGATGCACGAGGGCGAGCGGCTTGGCCCCACCGAGTGGTACCTGCGCACCGCCGCGGAATACCACCCGCCCCCGCCACGCCTCGGCCCGCACACCCTTCGGCCGGCGCTTCGGGCGTTCTTTGCCGATCTGGAGCGCCCGCCGGGGCCGGAGGCACTGTTCAACCCCGGTCACGGGATCGAGGAGGCCGATGCGGCGACCCTGGCCGCAGCGCTGCTCGATCCGCGGCTGGAGGCGCCGCTGCCCGAGCACATGGCGCGGCAGTTGTGGGACGATCTGATCCCAGACAACCTGATCGGCCTGCTCATCGCCTGGTACGAGCGAGGGCCATCGGTCCATGATCGCATCTTGCAGATCGATGCCCAGGCCCTGGCGCCGATCATCCCGGACATCGAGGGCGATGAGAGCCGCATCTCGCTTGCGCGCGTGCGGCCGCACCTGCCGCGGCTCTACCTCGCCGTGCTCGAGGTGTTGAACAAGCCGGCGGATGATCGCGATGACGCCGACCTGGCCGTGCTCGAACTGCACGAACAGGTGGTCCGCTTCCGTCTGTTGCGCAATCGCGATCGGCTGCGGCAGATGTTCGCCGGGCACGACACCCACCGGATCATCGGCCATATGGTCCGGCCTCAAGTGACCGACCCGCAGGTGGCGCACCTGGTCCAGCGGGTGCTTACCAGCGCCGATGATTCGATCCCGCTCCAGACGCTGCTGACGGTGGTGCGGGAGATGCGGCTGGATCCGCACCTCGAGCTCATGCTGGCGGCCTACGCCGACCGCGGCTGGGGCTCGCAGGTGGCGGTCTTCCGGATCGACAACCCGCAGGTTCGGGGGCTGATGGGCCTGAAAGATGACCGCCGAAACCGCTTTTCCCTGCGCGAGCTTCAGCCGCAACTCGGTGCGCTCTACCTCCAGGCCGACCGCATCCGGCGCAGCGTGTCCGAGGAGCATCGCAGACCCCACGAGCGCGACCTGAACGAGCTGTTCAACAAGGTGGTATTCCACTACGGCAAGGTCCTGCTGCGCCGCGATCTGAAGGAGGTGGTCCCCCTGGATGCCGAGCAGGCCTGGCGCCAGCTCAACGAGGCGCCTGCCGACCACCCCTCAGTCCGGGCCTGGCGCGCGGTCTTCGAGGCCTGGCGCGGCGGGGATGCCGCGGCGTTCAACGATGCATTGGAGACCTACTCAGCCCTGCTGGCCGACCCTGACCTGGCCGAAGCGCGGCAGCGGGCCGAGATGGGGCGGATCGATGTCGAGATGCTGTTCAACCGGCTCCAGCCGTTCTTCTGGGCCGCAGCGCTGTACGCCCTGGTGATGATCCTGGGCAGCCTGTCGTGGCTGGGCTTCAGCGAACCGCTTCGCCGAACCGCGGTGTGGCTGGCGCTGCTGGTGATCCTCTACCACACCGCCGCGCTTGCCCTGCGGGTTTACATCCACGGCAAGCCGCCGGTGACGAACCTGCATGCCTCGGCCATCTTCGTCGGCTGGGGCAGCGTGGTGCTGGCGCTGGTGCTGGAGCGCTACTACCGCAACGCCCTGGGGGTGGTCTGCGCCGGGGCGCTGGGCTTCGCCTCGCTGGTGCTGGCGCAGGCGATCAGCGCCGGCGATGACTTCGAGGCGGTGCGGGCGGTGCTCAACACGCCCTTCTGGCTGACCACGCACGTGCTGACGGTGACCATCGGCTACTCGGCGATGTTCGTCGCCGCCGCGCTGGGGGTGGTCTACATCCTCGGCGGGCTGCTGACCACCGCCTTGAACCGCGAGCGGGCCGCGACGGTCACGCGGATGATCTACGGCACGCTGTGCTTCGGGCTGCTGTTCAGCTTCGTGGGCACGCTGCTGGGCGGGCTGTGGGCGGATCAGTCCTGGGGCCGTTTCTGGGGCTGGGACCCGAAGGAAAATGGGGCGCTGATGATCGTCATCATCGTGGCCATCGCCCTGCATGCGCGCTTCTGCGGGCTGATCCAGCAGCGCGGTTTGGCGGCCCTGTCGCTGCTGGGCGGGGTGATCACGGCCTGGGCCTGGTTCGGTGTGAACCTACTTGGCATCGGCCTGCACTCCTACGGCTTCATGGAAGGCGGCTTCGAAGTGCTGCTGGCCTACGTCGGCAGCCAGGTGGCCCTGATGGCCCTGGCGGCGATCCCCGCGCGGTACTGGAAGAGCCCCGGCATCGCCGGCCGCTAGCGCGGCAGGGTGCGGTCGCAAGGGCGGCCTTTTGCGCGGCTGCGCCTCGGGCTCGCTGTGCCCACCCTGCGTGCTGCGCGCCCGTGGGCGTTCGAGGGCATACACGCCTATGCCCCCGATGCCTGGCGCGCCCGGGCGGCGGAACGGGCGACGGTGAGCCATACCGCCAGCCAGGCCAGGGTGGCGCCGCCGAGCACGGTGAGCACCCGTACCGTCTCCGCCGCGACCGCGGGGTCCTGGCGGCGGCCGGCGACATCGGAGAGGCTCCACAGCATCGCCAGGGGGTTGGCCAGCCAGGGCCAGGTCCAGCCCGCCTCGCCCGGAGCGGCGCCCTGGCCGGCCAGGAGGTTGACCGCGGCGGCCAGGGCCGGTTCGGCCAGCAGCAGGGCCAGGCAGCCGGCCATGGCCAGCGTCCGGCCCAGCCCCGAGGTCAGTTGCAGACCCGCCCAGAGGATCAACCCGCACCACAGGCTCCAGCCCAGCACTGTGCTGCTGATCTGGAGCGTCTGCACCGCCGTCCACCCGCCGCCGGTGATACCCGGCGGCGCATCCAGTTCCGGCCGCGTGCCCGCCCAGTAGAGCAGCCAGATCACGGCCTGGAAGATCGCGTTCATGCTCAGCCAGTCGCCCAGGGTCTGGCCCGCGGCAAGGCGCTGGCGCCTCCACCGGAAGCGGTGCACCTGTGCCTGGCTCAGCCGCACCGCCGGCCACAGCGTCATCATGCCCACCATGCCCAGGATCAGCATCCATCGGATCGCCGGCAGTGTGGCATGCAGCCACCAGACGCTCAGCCACGATAGCAGCAGCCACAGGCACCAGGCCAGCAGCAGAATCTGCTGCGTCGAGGCCGGATGCGCCAGTGCCCCCAGCAGTGATCCGGGGAACGTCCGATGCCCGCCGCGGCCGGATCCGGTGGGCGGTGGCGTGCCCTGCTGTGGCTGGCCGGATGCAGGTTCGACCTGCAACTGATGGAGGGCATACGAGGGGGGTTCGCCAGGGTCGGGCTCAGGCCCGGGCTCAGGCCGCGGCGGGCCATGGGGCAAATCGGCCGGCTCACGCTGCGCGGCATCGCCGTCGGCCTCTTCGCGCTGCTCGGGTGGAATGCTGTTTTCATCAGCGAACAACGGTGCCCACTCCTTGGCCATGGGCCAACGCATCGGCGCGATTGCTGCCCTGGAAATCCGACTCCCTCTCCCCCCGGGAGAGGGCTGGGGTGAGGGGAGACACGCTCGCCGCGTGCAAACCTGCCCTCACCCCCGGCCCCTCTCCCGGGGGGAGAGGGGAGAGAGAGCGGGCCGCCCTGGCGGGCGTTGCCGCCCCCACGGGCAACGTGGTCTGTGGCAGAGCCGCCATCACTGCTGCTTACGCGGGTAGGGGGCGTTGAGGTCGTGGTCCAGTTTCCACCGGCTGCCATCGCGGTGGAAGTCCTGGTAATTGCGGGCGATGTAGGACAGCCGGGCCAGCTTCACGTTCGCACTGGGTTCCGCCGGCTGGGCCTTGCCAGGGGGTGAGCCCCAGTAGATCCGGCCATCCTCGCCCGTGCGAAGCACCAGACGCGCATCGCCCAGACCCGCGATGCGGCCGCCGACGTCGATGGCCTCGAAGCGATGCAATTGCGGGTAATCTTCGAGGTACAGCGCCAGGGCGATGCCCGCCTGCACATCATCGCGGTCCCAGCGCTCGCCCTCGCCGGGCGAGCGCTCGAGGTTGCCGATGATGATGGGCAGGCCCGTCTGGCGGCGGAGGGTGTCGATCGAGGCGCCGTTGTAGTTGTGCCACAGCACGTAGCCCGAGGGGTCGATGATGTCGATGCGGTCATCGTCGTAGACCACCGCCCCGAGCACCTGGCGGTACTCGGCATGGATGCGAAGCCCGCCGTGACGGCGCTCGACGCGGTGGGCCTTGCGGACCCAGGGGTCGCTTTGCGCCGCCTCAAGGGCCAGCTTCAGCGCCTCGCGGTTGAGCGGATCGATCTGCACCACGCGGTGCCACTGGCCGTTGCCGGCTTCGTACTCGGCCGCATCCAGCGCATCGAAGATGCGGCGAGTGACCCCATCGACGATGGCCTGGCCGAAGTCGCCCTCGAAGGGAAAGTCCACCAGCTTGATCTGCCCGGCCCCGAGCCAGTTGCCGGCGCCGGCGCGTGGCGGCACATCCTGGTGGCGTTGCTTCAGGTGCTGTTCGAGCCCGGCCGCGGCGTGCTGCCAGCCGATGCCGACCGCCAGCAGCCCGATGGCGGCCAGCAGGGTCTTCAGCGTCAGGATCATCGCCGCGCGGCGGCCCGGGCCGGCCACGCTGCCGCTGGTTCGAGACTTGCGCGATCCGCCGCGGCCGCTCTTGCGCTTGCTGGATGAAAACCAACCCATGGTGCGGTGTGCTCCGTTGAGTCCCCCGCCCGGCGGTGGGCGGCGCCGGGCGAGTCAGCGCTGCTCGCGCGGCGCGCCGCGGTCCTGCTGGGCGGGCTGGATGCCGCCGGCGCCGATGTGCCAGGGCGTGGCATCGAAGGTCTCATCCGGCGGCACGTAATCGGGCGGAAATTCGGGCGTGGGACGCCGATCAAAGCCGGTGATGGCCGGCGTGCCCGGCAACTTGTAGGTGCCACGGTCGACCACCGCCGTGCCCCACCCGCCCGAGCGGCGAAGCCGCCAGCGCACCTCAGTGGCGGGCAGCAGCTCAATCTGGCTGATGCCCGTCTCATCCTCGCCCTCGCGCACGAGGTTGACGAACAGGTCGTAGCCCACCGGCACCTCGTAGCGCCACAGCACCTCGCGGGTGTAGACATCCCGCACGAAGACCGTCTTGGGCGACTCCACCCGCGACTGGTAGGTGGCGGTATCGCGGCTGGCGCAGCCGCCGACCAGCAGCAGGGGGGCGATTACGGCGACGGTCAGGACCGCGGCCCACAGACGCTTTGAGTGCATGAGCATGACATCATCCTCGCATGGCCAGAGCTCGGGCCGCCACGGCCCGCGGCGGCCCGCCGATTGGGGGCATCGGCATTCTAACCGCAACGGCCCGATCTTTTCCCGCCCCCCCGCCGGCGGCGGGTCCCCCCGGCCCCGAATCCCCAATCCCCAGCGGGTCAGGGCGAACGCACGTCAGGTGGCCTGGTGGGCGGCATGGCCAGCGGCTGTCCGCGGCCAATGGTCATGCCAGCCCGTGACGGAGGGTTTGCATCATGGCCATCCGCCGAAGACGGGCTGCTGACCATGCCGCCCTGGCCTGCATCCGTTCGCTCTGCACCCTTCCCCCCCCTGCCCCCTGCCCCCTGCGCTTGGGCGCTGCGGGACTTGCCGGGTCCGGGGCGGGGGGATTATACTGTCGCGCTTGTCCGTCCCGGGTCGGCCTCGGGCGGACGGCTGGTGGTTGACCGACTGACTGACCTGGCATAAGGAGCATTCATGGCGATCCGCATCAAAGCCCGCGCAGGTGAATCGGCCGAGCAGATCATGCGCCGATTCAAGAAGATGTGCGAGAAGGAAGGCCTGACCAAGGACATCAAGCGTCAGGCCTACTACGAAAAGCCCAGCGAGCGAAACCGCCGGGCCGCGCGAAAGTCGCTCAAGCGGCAGCAGCAGGCCCAGGTGCCGGGCCTGGCGGCGAGGCGCGGCCGGAGGTGAGCATGCCTGCGCGTCCGGCCGCGATGCAACTTCGGTGCTGTTGGCCGGTGCCGGGGGTCGTCATCGCGACGGCCGGGTTTCGACGGCTCCAACGGCGCCCAGCGAAGCGGGCGGCACGGACTGGCTCCACCGGCCATCCCATCCAGCGATCCGCCATCCACACTGCGGGAAATGGCCCCGAGCCGGGAGCGGGTATCCCGCGTGCCCGCTCTGAGGGCGCGGGCCTGCGACCGGCGGCCGGCCGCTTTCACCGCGCGCTGCGGCCGGCCACGTGATGATGCAGCAGCACCTGCCCCATCCCGACCGCATCGACCGTCCCGAGCGGCCGGCGCGGCCTCCGCGACACGACCGGGGCGAAGATGCGGCGATCCGCAGTTTCGCCATCGAGGCCGCGCGGCTGTGCCATGACCGCCACGCCGAGCAGGTTCAGCTTTTCGACGTGCGCGGCCTCTCGACGTTGACCGACTACATTCTCATCGCCTCGGGCACCTCAGACCGCCAGCTCGAGGCCATCGCCCGCGAACTGGATGATCTTGGGAAAGCGGCCGGCTTCCCCTGCATCGCGCGCGACGGCGATGGCCAGGTCCGCTGGGTGGTGCACGACTACCTGGACGTGGTGGTCCACCTCTTCGAGCCCGAGACGCGCGCCTTCTACGACCTGGAAATGCTCTGGGGCGATTGCGAGCAGGTCACCTGGGCGCGTCCATCGCAGCAATGATGACCTTCCCGCCCTCGATGCGAAGCTCATAACCACCGGGCAGGCCCAGGCAGCGCACCCCGCCGCGGTCATCGCGGATGGCCCTGACGGCGCGATCAACGGCGCGACCGGGCCAGCGGTCGGTCGCGATGCCCATCTCGCCGACGATCCATCGCAGCGCCAGACCCAGCCAGGGCGCGGCCACCCGGCGCGCCGCAGCGCGGTCGAGGATTCGCCTGTCGGGGTGGGTCTCGAGGCTGATGCGCCGGGCGATCCGCCGGGCGGCGCGGTCCATCAGGTGGGTGGCTTCCGCCGCGCGGTCGGCCATCGCCACGGCCTTGGCCGCGACATCGTGAGCGAGTTGGCCAAGGGCGGGGGTGATGCGCTGACGAAGGGCGTTGCGAAGGGAGGTGGTGTCGGCATTGGTGCGGTCCTCGCGCCAGGGCTGCTCGAGGTGGCTCAGCCACCGCTCGACTTCGCTTCGCGTCAGTCCCAGCATGGGGCGGACCAGGTGAACGGGCGGCGGCTGGCGGTCCCCGGTGAGCCTTCGCCGCCAGCGCATGGCGGCCATGCCGCGCACGCCGCTGCCGCGCAGCAGGCGCATCAGCACCGTCTCGAGTTGATCGTCGCCGTGGTGGGCGGTGACGATGAAGCGTGCATCCACCTCGCGGGCCAGTTCGAGCAGCGTTGCGTAGCGCAGCCGGCGCGCGGCGGCGGCGCGGTTGCCCGCGGCGAGAGCGGGCCGGATGTGGCGGATGTGGCAGGGCAGGCCGAGCTGCGCGGCCAGTTGCTCGACGAATGCGGCATCGGCCGACGGCTCGGGCTCAGGTCGCAGGTGGTGGTGGATATGGGCCACGTGCAAATCGAGGTTGAACCCACGGCGGGGGGCGAGCAACGCAAGGGCACGCAGCAGCGCCGTGGAGTCGGCCCCGCCGCTGACGGCGACAACCAGCCGGGCGCCCGCGGGCACGCCACAGCGATGGCGCAGATCGCGCGCCACGGTCTTGACCAGCGGGTGATAGTGCGGTGCATGGTCCACGCCTTGGCCTTCATCGCGGCCGGATGGGAGCGTCGCCTGTGGCGCCGGGGAGGCGGGTCGGCATCAGGTGCCATCGGCGATGCTGCCCGCCGGCGGGCCGGGGTGGGCCGCAGCGCCGGGGCGGGCCCGGCCGCCGGTCTCCGATGCGGACGTGTCGGGTTCGCCACCCTGTCCGGTTGCGGGCCAGCCGGTGCCCTCGGGGGGATACATCAGGATGTGCCCGTCATGATCGCAGCGGTGGGCGGGGTCGGCCTCCGGTCCGGCGACCTCGATGAACGCCATCGACAGATCGACCGTGGCGCTGCGCACGGGCCGACCATCGCTGCCGTACTCGACCAGCTTCGCCCGGCAGTCGCCTTCAACGGCGCCCAGGGGCACGGCCAGCACACGGGTGGTATCGCGACGAAAGTAAGCGCTTCGCCGGTGTTGCTCGATGGTCCGGGCGATCTGCCCGGCAAGGCGGTCATCGACGAACACGGCAAAGCGGCCGGCCAGTTGCCCGGCGTCCGGCGCCCGCTCCAGTCGCCGCACGCCGCACAGCACCATCGCCTCATCGATGCGGCGCAACTGATCGACCCGCAGCGCTGGGGTGCCCTCGGGCCCCTGGCGGCGGTAGCCCATCGCTCCCATCAACGCCCGGCCGATCTGCCACCACACCACCCCGATGAGCACCACGATCACACCAATGACCAGCGCCAGAATGAACCAGGGAATCATGGTGCCAGAGTATAGCATCGCCCGCGGTGGGGCAGGGGGCAGGGGGGCGGCATCGGTCGTGGTGGTGGGGCGGTCGGGCACCACTGGCGCCTTGCCCGCCAGTGCCCTTCCCGTGCGTGATGGACACGGGGGGACAAGCCGCCCAAGCCACCGGGCGGGCCGGTTCAGCTCAGGCCCATGCTCAGCATGTTCTCGTAGCTGATCTTAAGGCTCTCGAACGGGTCGAGGTCGCCGCTGTCGCGCTCGACCAGGTACCAGCGGACCCCGGCATCCTGGCAGGCATCGAGGATGGCCGGCCAGTTGAGGTTGCCGCTGCCGACCTCGCACATCTTCTGCTTGCGGTCGGCGTCGATGTCCATGTCCTTGACGTGAACGATGGGGATGCGATCGCCTGGCAACTCACCGATTCGCCGGATCCACGCCGCGGGGTCGCCCCCGGCGTGGGCCACCCAGTAGGTGTCGATCTCGAACCATGCCTCCTCGCCCAGTTCCTCGACCAGCACCTCGATGGGCCGGCGGCCATCGACCAGTGCCCACTCGTGGCTGTGGTTGTGATACCCGGCGTAGACCTCCTGCTCGGCCAGCGTGGCGGCGATCTGGGAGTACTCGCTGGCGAACTGCTCCCACTCGGCGATGGTCTTGAAGTTGGCGCTGCCCAGGGCGGTGTAGTTGCACTTGAGCGTGCGGTGGTAGTCGATGCAGGCATCGGGGTCCTTCATCAGGTCCAGCCGCACGTGCGTGGCCACGCACGCCAGCCCCTCGCCGTCGAGGATGCGCGCGATCTCGGCCGGCTCGATCGGCCCCACCGCCGAAACCTGCACGGCCTGGTAACCGATCTCACGCAGCTTGCGGCAGGTCTGGGTCAGGTCCGCGGCGGTCTTGGTGTGCTCGCGAACGGTATACATCTGGGCGCCGATGACGGTGTCGCTCATGTGGGTTCTCCAGCGGAGTGGGTGCGGAATCATTTCCTGGCGCGGCGGACGGTCTCGACCGCCCACCCCGCCGCATCTTCGGATCAACAGCCCGTGAGTCTACCGACCACCACCGCGAAGCGAAAGCGGCCACGCTGCGCTGGCAGTGTCCCATGCGGCTGCGCCGCACTCACGACGATCAAAATGCCCCGAAGCGCGGCCGCCCAGACATCCGCAGGTCGAAATGCGGCCGGGACGGCCGCGCTCCATACCTGCCATGTCGTTCGGGACCGATATCCGCAACAGCGCGGCTGGCGCTTGCCGCAGTGGGATGATGCCGTACCATGGCCCCATGAGCAGCGACACCTTTCAACTATCGCGCAGCATTCCCATCGAGCGGGGTTACGACCTGGTGGTGGCCGGGGGCGGGCCCGGCGGGGTGGGGGCGGCGGTGGCGGCGGCGCGGCGGGGGGTGAGGGTGCTGTTGCTGGAGGCTGGCGGATGCCTGGGTGGCATGGGCAGTGCGGCCATGGTCTCGGCCTGGTCGCACATGGCCAACGGGCAGCACCCGGTCATCGGCGGGCTCATGCTCGAGCTGGTCGAGACGATGTACGCACGCGGCTTCATCGCGCCGGGCTACGATCCATCCTTCTGGCAGAGCATCTACAACCGCGGCCTGGGCTACAGCGCCGAGGGCTACAAGCTGCTGCTGGATGAATGGTGCGAGCGCGCGGGCATCGAGGTGCGGTTCTTCACCCGCGTGATCGATGCCGACGTCGATGCCGAATCGAAGCGGGTGCGCGGCGTGGTGCTGCACAACGTTGAAGGCTACCGCTACTTGGAAACGCCGGCGGTCATCGACGCCACCGGCGATGCGGTGCTCGCCCACATCTGCTGCGCCCCCTGCCGCGAGGCCGGCCGCGATACACCCGACATCATGCCGCCCACGCTCTGCTCGGCCCAGGCCGGCATCGACTACGACCGCTTTCACCGCGGCCTTCAGCAGGAGGCGGTCGAGAAGGCCATCGCCGATGGCTTCTTCTCGCAGCCCGACCGCCACGTGCCCGGTCTGTTCCGTTCCGGCCGCACCACGGCGATCATGAACGCGGGGCACATCTTCAAGATGAACGCCCTCGACTGCGCCGGCCTCAGCGAGGGGATGAGGCGCGGCCGGCGGCTCGCCTGGGAATACAACGCCTTCTTCAGAAAGTACGTGCCCGGCTGCGAGCATATGGAAATGGTCACCACCGCCGCGCTGATGGGCGTGCGCGAGTCGAGGCGGATCGTCGGCGAGTACGAACTCAACCACGCCGACTACCGCGCCCGGCGGCACTTCCCCGACCAGATCGCCATCTACTGCAAGCAGGTCGACATCCACGTCTACGATGCCACCGAGCAGCAGTATCAGCGCTACCAGCGCGAGTTCACCGAGGCCGATGTGCTTGCCCCCGGTGAGTCCTACGGCATCCCCTACGGCACGCTCGTGCCGCGCGGGTGGAAGAACCTGTGGGTGGCCGGCCGGTGCAACAGCAGCGATGTGAAGGTCAACGCCGCCATCCGCGACCAGCCGGCTTGCATCATGATGGGCCAGGCCGCGGGTACCGCCGCCGTCCAGGCCCTGCACACCGGCCAGAGGGCCGATGCGCTGGACACCCGGCAACTCGTCAACACCCTCCGCCAGGATGGGGCGAACCTGCCCCAGGCCGAACTCAGCCCCGAAATGACCCGCACCGGCCCGTGATGCGCGGCGGCGTTCGCCGCATCCCCGGTTGATCCTCGGTTTCGCAGCGGGCGTGCTTCCTCCGCCTTCGCGTTGCCGCCGGGACACCAGCCCAACCCCGCTTCCGGCTGTCATTACGGTATCTCATGCGGTGGTGCTGCGCCCGCGACGATGATAATGGCGGCACGGGCCGGACGGTTGCATGGAGCGCGGCCGTTTCGGCCGCTCCGCGGTCCGTAGCCCGACATGCGGCTGAGACGGCCGGGCTCCTGCCGGCCCGCTTCCCGGCAGTTTTCGGGCCGGGTGGCACAGGGGCCGGAGCAGGGGCAGGTTGGGATTGTGTGGCGCCTGAAGAATGGCAGGCATGCGTGTTGAAACGCATCCGGCGATCCATCCCGCCTCCGATGGCCTTGGGCAGGCGCCGCGTGGGGGCCTGTGGCAGAAGCAATCGCCCCGGCCGGTTGGGCACGGGGCGGTTACTGCAAAGGAAAAACGGTTGAAGCCGCCACCACGGGGGGGAACCTCGCGGGGCGGCGGGGGGTGGAGGGGGGGGGTCAGTCCTCATCCTCCTCGTCGGCTTCATCGTTGAAGTCCGGCATCGGCGGTGGATCGGGCAGGTCGGGCAGGGCCGTATCTTGATCGTCCGGGTCCGGCTGCGGCCAGGCGGGTTCGGCGTTCTGGCCCGGGAGGGGGGCACCCAGGCCGTTGTCGTCGCCCGGAGCAGGCTGGTCGGCCGGCGGCCAGCCGGCGCCCTGCTCATCGTTCTGCGGCGGGGCGGGCGGGTCCTGCGGCGGCTGAGGCGGGACGATGGGGTCATCCGGCGGCGGAGGGGCATCATTCGGTGGCGCCGGCGGGTCCGCGGGCTCGACCGGATCAGCCGGATCGACCGGGTCCTCCTCGGGCGGGCAGCCGGGTACGGTAACGCCGATGGCGAGTGCGGCAAAAAGGGCAAGCAGTGTTCGGGTCATGGCAAGGTCTCCTTCGGGGGTGAATGCCGGGCGCTTCGTCCCCGCGGGGATCGAGGGCCGCCGCGCCCGATCAGGCCAAGAGGCACGGACCCATTTCTATTCATTGCGGGGCGGGCGGGTTCGAAGATCGCAGCGCGGCGATGGGAAATTCCACAAGTATATTGTGGAAAAAGCGATATATATTTCCAGCCCGCCCCCATCTGCCACACGCCCGCCCCGACGCGACCGCATCGGACCCGGCCAGTCGGGGAGGAGGGCGGCCGCACCGATGGGGCAGAGGGCCGGAAGGGGGCCGGCCGGCTCCCGTTGCGCCGGCGCCTTGCAGCGTGCCCGCCGCGGCCATCCGCCCGAGTTGCCGCCCCGCCTACCTCGTACTCGCCGCCGGGAACCCGCCGCCGGGAACCCGCTGCCGGGGCGCGCGTGGTCCGGGCCGGAGCATCCGTTAAAGTATTCGGCAGCCCCGGACGATGCGGGCAGCGGTGCGCTTCATGGGGTCGCGTGGCCCTGTAGTGGCGCCTTCGACGCCGAACGGAAAGGCAGGCAGTCGGACTTGCGGATCGTTCACTTCAGTTCGAGCATCGATTCCTTGTGGGCGGCAATCATTGGCGGCCTGCTCAGCGCACAGCCAAGGGTGACCAGATGAAGATTCTGCATGTGATCGACGGCATGGACCCGGTGAAGGGTGGGCCGCCGATGATCGCGACGCGCATTGCCGCAGCTCAGGCCCGATTGGGACACGATGTGACCTTCTTGACCTACGCGTCGCCTGATGGGGCCGAACGGACCCGGCGTGCGGTTGAAAGGATTCCGTCCTGGGAGCACGTGCGTCTCCACGAAATTGAATCGCCGCCGCTGTCGTACGCGCGGGCATGGTTCAGCCCGTGGATCGAGGCCGAGATCGATCACCACGTGCGCGAGGCCGACATGGTTCACCTGCACGCGGTGTGGGAGACGATCCTTATCGCTGCCGGACGTAGCGCGAGGCGGCACGGCAGGCCGTACTGCATTCTTCTGAACGGCATGCTTGACCCATGGTCCATGAGCCAGAGCCGGTGGAAGAAACGCCTGGCGATGCTGCTTGGCCACCGCCGTCACCTCAACGCCGCTGCATTCCTGCACTTGGGCAACCGCGAAGAGCAGCGCCTGATCGCGCCGCTCGGTCTCACGGCGCCCACCCGGATCATTCCCAACGGGGTCTTTCTGGAGGAGATCGAGCCCCTGCCAGAACGTGGCCGTTTCCATGCGCGCCACCTCGAGGTCGGGGGCAGGCCGTACATCCTGTTCCTGTCCCGGTTGCATTTCAAAAAGGGCCTGGACTACTTGGCCATGGCTTTCGAGCGTCTGGCGCACCGCCGGGAGGGCGTTAGTCTCGTCGTAGCAGGACCTGATGGTGGAAGCCGCCCCGATTTCGAGCGCCGTATCAGCGCTGCGGGGCTGAGCCAGCGCGTCCACGTCATCGGGCCACTGTACGGGCAGGAGAAGCTCGAAGCGCTGGTGGACGCCATTTGTTTCTGCCTGCCATCGCGCCAGGAGGGCTTCAGCATCGCCATTCTCGAGGCGCTGGCCTGCGGTGTGCCCCTGGTCATCAGTGAGGGCTGTCATTTTCCCGAGGTGGGACACGCCGGCGCAGGGCATGTGGTACCGCTGGATGCTGAGCGGATCAGCGACGCCCTGGAGCAGATTGTCGACGCCCCGACCAAGGCACGCCAGATGGGCCAGGCTGGCCGCGACCTGGTCGAATCGCGCTATACCTGGGACCAGGTGGCCCGGGCGTCCCTCGATGCCTATGCCCAGGTGATCGGCGGCACCAATGATGCACCGGAGCAGAAGGACAAATGATGAACGGGCCGCGCCTCTGTCGCCGAACGCTACACGTGGGAAGCGATTGCGGTGACGTTCGAGGATGCCTACCGCGCGGCGACCCAAGGCGCAGCGCGGGCATGCGGAGTTCGGCGTGAGGCGTCTGTGTGATGCATCTTGCTTGTTGGGCCGCACTTGCAGTGATACACTGTGCCGGTACGTGCGGCACAAGGGTTGAGCTGGCGGGCCACCCACCCCGGTGCCGCGGCCGTCGGGCGGCGTCCATCGGCGGCCGGCACCGCAGGACCTGCCTGTGTTTCAAGGGATACCGATGATGGAACCAGCCGCCAGCAGGCACTACGACGATGAGTACTTCCAGTATCAGGCGTCCGGCGGACAGTTCGGCGGCCTCGCGAACCTGTTCAAGTTCGCTCGCTTCGTCGCCGCCGAGGATGAGGTCCTGGATTTCGGTTGCGGCGGCGGCTACCTGCTGGCCAACCTGACGTGTCGTCGCAAGGTGGGTGTGGAGGTCAATCCCAGCGCGGCCGAGGCGGCGCGAGCCAATGGCATCGAGGTCTACGCCAACACCGGCGAAGTGCCCGACGCCAGTGTGGACGTGATCATCTCGAACCACGCGCTTGAGCACGCCCTGCATCCGCTGGCCGAGCTTGAGGCGCTTTACCGCAAGCTGCGGCCTGGCGGCCGCATCGTCTTCGTCGTGCCGTGCGAGGGTCTGCACCAGCGCTGGCGCCGCGGCGACATGAACCACCACCTGTATACGTGGAGTCCGATGAACCTGGGCAACCTTTTCACCGAGGCCGGTTACCACGTGGTCGAATCCAAGCCGCTGCGGCATCGCTGGCCCCCCAGGCATCACCTGGTTGCGCGGCTGCTGGGATGGCGCGGCTTCCACCTGGTCTGCCGCGCGTGGTCGTTCGTCGGGTGGAGCCCGGGCCAGGTCCGCCTGGTCGGCAACCGTCCCCATGACGGCACGTAGGTGATCGCCGGCAAGCGATCATGCCCGCACGGGGGCAGCGCAGCGGCGCGCCGGTTGGCGTGCGCCCACTGCCACGGGGCCGCCGCCGTTCAGCGTCTGGTGGCGGACTACGCGACGGCGGCCGGCGCCGGTTGAACGATCTGGTCCGCGCCGGGGGTCTGGGCCCGCGCTTCGTGCATCGTCAGCTCTGTGCGCCATCACCAGCCGGTGAGTGGGTCGTCGACCAACTCGCGAAGTTGCGAGACTTCCTCTGCATAGTAATCGCGCAGCCGTTGGTGCAGCGTGGGGGAGAGCGTGGGGCGGCGGCCGGGCAGGACACGGGCGAGAAGGTAGTGATCCACACCGTGGATCACCTTTCGCAGCGTGCGGGCCGCGAGGCTGCGGTGGCGGTACTTGCGTGTACGGTCGACGTTGAAGCGCGTGGTCAGCGGCGACAGTGCCCTCAACAGGCGCAGCCGCGGCAGTGAGGTGATGGTGGCCATCGGCCGCTGATCGGTGTTCTTCGGGACGAAAAGGGCATCGGATAGGTCCAGGAACGCATACACGCGCTGCATCGTCTGCACCGGCCGGTCGCGCAGGTGTTCCTGGAGGATAATCAGCATCTGTTCGCGGTCGAAGTACTGGAAATAGCGCTTCAGATGCGTGGCGTAACGACCGTAGTCGAGCACGGCTTCAGCTACGGCCCAACGCCTGTCCATCGTGCCATCGAGCAGGCGGGGCATGCCCTCTTCGATCGGAAGGATGGGCAGGAAGCCGGATGCCATATAGTGGAAATAGGCCGACACCGCCCGCGAGACCGGCTCACGCAGCACGGCGATGAGCCTGATGCGCGGAAAGTGGAGGGCGATGCGTGCGGGAACCTCGGGCTGGCCCAGATAGTTGGGCCGCTTGATTCCCTTGAGCTGGCCCGGCGCGGCCCCGGCAACGGCGTGCTGGAGGGGGCCAAGGTCATCGCGGTTGTAGTCCGGGTCCTGAAAGAAAGGTGTCTCCCCATAGGGCAGGAACGTCTCGGGGTGCTGTTGAATCGCCCGTTGCAGGAACGTCGATGCGGCCTTCTGAGCGCCGATAATCACGAAGTCGAGCATGGGCGTGCCGTTCCCTGATTCAGCCTGCTTCCCGCGTGCCGGTTCAGTGTGAATGGAGCGCCGGGCCGTTTGACGATGGCGACTCGGCGGTGGCGTTGTACTGCATCGCTCGCGGCGTCCGGCCGCAAAAGTCTATGGCACGGTGCCGGTCCGAAGGGCGCTGAGGCGGTGGTCGCTACGTCTCGACCCCTGCGTCGGCGCTGAGACCGCCGCTCCGCATGGCCCCGTCCTGCGCCCAAGTCAGCGGCATGTTAGCCCGCGACCGGCGCAAGGGCCAGTAGCGACGAGGCAATTGCTCACCCGTGCGGCGGGTCAATCGCGACGATGCGATCCCGGTGCGACGGTTTATGATGCCGTTGGGCAGGGCAGGGTGCGGATGGCAAAGAAAAGGCCCCGAGCTTCGGAGCGGGCTCGGGGCCGGGCAATCACGGATCGGTCGTCGGGTGGATCGTGGGTGGTGGGTTGAACGGTGCGTGGTCAACGAGGCCCGCCGCCCGGCCGGCCGGTGCGGCCGAGGATGGCGGG
Organism: Phycisphaeraceae bacterium; assembly: GCA_003551485.1. Taxonomy (GTDB): domain Bacteria; phylum Planctomycetota; class Phycisphaerae; order Phycisphaerales; family Phycisphaeraceae; genus B1Sed10-187. Next base: position 16,380 of record PUMS01000123.1, read on the forward strand.
TGAAAGGGGGGCGGGGTCAGGCCATTTCCCTGAGGTTCTTCAGGGCGCGGACCTTGACCACGCGGCGGGCCGGCTTGGGCTTGCTCATCATGGTTTCGCCGGTTCGCGGGTTGCGCACGAGCCGCGCCTTCTGTGCCGGCTTGGTCGTGCTCCTGATCCTGAGCAGCCCGGGAATGGTGAACACCCCCGGTCCCCGCCGGGCGAGGTTCTTCTTGACCAGGTCCGAAAGGGTGTCGAAGACCGCGGCGACCTGCTTTCGGGTCAGGTCGTTGGCCTCGGCGATGGCGCCGAAAACCTGCGTCTTGGTCAGTGGCTTGTCCGATGCAGCTCGCGACGTGGCGGCTTTCTTCTTCTTCGATGCCTTCTTCTTCGTGGCTTTCTTTTTGGCCATGATCG
>PUMS01000377.1 GCA_003551485.1 Phycisphaeraceae bacterium
CGTGTTCATGGGTGAACCGCTCAACGGCTCGGGCGACCTGATCCCGCCCGAGGACATGTACGAGGCCTGCCGCATCGCCGCGCGGCACGTGAAGTACCTCGGCGACCTGCGCTGGGACTTCTCCGAGCTGCACACCGTCGAGATCGACCCGGCCTTCATCCGCCTGATCCGCTCCTACCTCTCGAGCGTGATCACGTCGGACGCAGCGTGGCGCGGCTGGAAAATCCCCGAGACCACGCTGTGCTATCCCTGGATCGTCCGCCTGCTGCCCAACATCCGCTACATCCACTGGCGACGTGATCCGCGCGACTGCATCCTCGGCGGGCACAAGACCGACAACCTCGCCGACTTCGCCGTCCCCTGTCCGCGGAGCAACGACCCCATCGAGCAGCGGGTGATAAGCTGGCTCTACCAGGACCAGATCATGCGCGACACGCCCGAGCCGGCCCGGGCGATCCACGTGCGCTTCGAGGACTTCGTGCTCGAGCAGCAGCGCACGCTCGAGCGGCTGTCGACCTTTCTCGGTTTCGAACTGGTAACCATCCCCGTCAAACCCGAGGCCGTCGGCCGCTGGAAGACCCATCCCGACCACCGCGAGATCGCGGCACTGCAACCCGCCCTCGAGCGGCTGGGCTACCTGGAAACCCCCATTTCGGAGAAAGGTGGATCATGATCCGCAAGGCTTTCGTCATGTCCGTCCATCCGGGCCGTGAACAGGAATACCGGCGGCGCCACAACCCGATCTGGCTCGAGCTGGAGGAAACGCTGCGCGAGCACGGCGTGCACAACTACTCGATCTTCCTCCACCCGCAGACGCGGCAGCTCTTCGCCTACGTCGAGATCGAGGATGAGGCCCGCTGGGATGCCATCGCCTCGACCGATGCCTGCCAGCGCTGGTGGCAGCACATGAAGGACCTGATGCCCACCAACGCCGACGGCTCACCCGAGGCCACCGACCTGGTCGAAGTCTTCCACATGGACTGACCGGCTACCGGCAGGGGTCAGCCGCCATCGACCGGCCACTGGCAATCCTCGCAGTGCACGGCGGCGACCCCGTCGCGGCTGGCGCGGGCAAGGGGCAGGCGGGCGTACCCGCCGCGGATGCCGCGTGCCCAGATCGCGGCAAACGCCGATGCATTTTCCGGTGGTGGTGGGGGTGGAAACAGGTCGAAGGTGCCGTTGCCGGCGCGGCGGCGGTTGAACCATGCCGCGGCCGCGTCGCCAGAGGCATCGCCGGGCACCTGCGCATCGGGCCAGTCGAGCATCAGGTTGTCCACAACAAGCCCGCGCAGGCCGTCGGCGACCAGCGCGGCGGGCGCCACGCGCGCCTCGGGACTGTGCAGCGAGGCCTGACTGCCGTGGCCGCTGGCGCCGTAGGGCACCGGGTCATCCACCACCGGGTAGGTCATCCGCACGTCGCGAAGCAGCACGTTCTGGACGATCGCGCCGTCGGCCGCGGTCAGGAGGATGCGGCCATCGGTCCGGCAGGCCATGTTGCTGATCTGCACGTTGCGGATGGTGCCTGGGCCATCGGCCCGTTCGCCCCGCCGCGCATCGATGTGCACCGGCCGGTTGAAGGTCATCGGTCCATCGGTGTCGCAGGTGATGTGGCCCACCACCACATTCTCGATCAGTCCCGGCTGCACCGCGTAGAGGGCCACAGCGCGGTTGGTCTGGTACACGGTGCTGGCGGTGAACGCCAGGTCGCGCACCTTGCGGCCGGGAAAGAGGTAGGCCTTGAACGCCGCGCAGTTGGTGCGGATGATGCAGTTGCTCACTACCACCCGCTCGCAGTCGCGCTCGAACGAGGGAAAGGCCACGACCGCATCATCGCCGCAACTGATGCGGCAGTCGCTGATGCACACGTCCACCGAGCCGGAGATGTCGATGCCATCGGTGTTGGGCCCGAACAGCGGGTTGTCGATCTCGATACCGTGGACCCACACGCCGTCGCACTCGTGAAACTGCATCGTCCAGCCCGGCGCATTGCGGAATCGAACACCCTCGATCTGGACGCCGCGGCTGTTACGCACATCGAGCATGGGGCTCGGCCGCTTGTTCTCATCGTGCCGCAGCCACGTGCCCGGCTGGGTCGGCGCCAGCCAGAAGGCCTCGCCGGCGCCGTCGATGGTGCCCTGGCCGCAGATGGTCACATCCTCGACATCGTGAACGTTGATCAGGTGCCGGCCCGTGCGGTCGCCGTGCGGCGGGCACACCTGCGGATAGTCCTCCAGCCGCCGCGAGCCGGCCAGCACCGCGCCGGGGGCGAGGTACATCTTCGTCCGGCCGCGCAGCGTGATCGACCCGATGCACCACACCCCGGGCGGCACGACCACGCATCCACCGCCCTCTGCCGCGGCATCGAGCGCGGCCTGCACCGCCTTCGTGGCCGGCGAACGTCCATCGCCCGCAGCGCCGTAGCTTGCGATGTTGAACTGTCTGTCCACGTCAGGACTCCTTCGTGATGCGAGGCCGTGACACGGGCGAATATACCCGAACGCCGCCATGGCAGTCAGCGACACGTTGATCGGCTGTATCAGGATTGGCGATCCCCCCACCCTACGGCCTGCTCCCGTCCCGGGTGGTTCTCGGGGCAAGGCAAGCCCTGGTGGACAAGCCACCAGCGGCACCCGGCGGCGGGCCGTGGCCGTGCGGGGGAGCATCACCTACACTGTGGCTTTCCCATGCGCGGCGGGCAGGCGCCCGGCTGCGAACCCGGCTCCGGCCCCCCCGGCCCCCGCGCTTACCCCGCCAACAGGATGACCGGATGCCCATGACCCGATGGACGATGCTGACTCCCGTTCTCTGCCTGGCCCTGGCCGCCGGTTGTGCCGTGCCCGCCGTGGCGGGCGACGTTGCTGCGTCGGAGGCCGACAAGGTGACCGTCACCGAGCAGCCGCTGACACTGCCCTGGTACACCAGCGTGCCGCGCTACAAGGAAGATCCTCGCACCCCCGGCGCCATCTGGGCCCAGCGCGGCACCGAACAGCGCGACGGTTATCGCACCTTCAACAGCGTGGTCCTGGAAAACCGATACCTGCGCATCACCGTCCTGCCCGAGGCCGGCGGCGCGGTGGCAAGGGTGATTCACAAGCCCAGCGGCGATGACTTTTTCTTCATGGAAGGCCGGGCCAAGGACTGGGTGCCCTTCTGGGAGTCGGGCATCAAGGTCAGCTTCCCCTGGCGCGAGCACAGCGTCAAGATGAAGGGTCAGGAGGCCTCCTGGCGCACCATCGAGCACGAGGATGGCGCGGTGACGCTGACGATGTGGATGGAGTTCAGCCGCCATACCGATCCCTGGGAAGGGGCCATGTTCGGCGCCTTTTCCAACATGCTGCTGAGCCAGTCGATCACGCTGCGGCCGGGTGAGAACCTCTTTGGCATCAGCTACCGCGTGACCAACCCCAGCGCCTACCGCCAGGGCCGGCGCATCTGGACCGATGCGTTCCTGCCGCGGTTCCACACCGTCGAAGAGGGCGTGGTCCACGGCCCCGATGAGCCCCCGGACGGCAAGATGCAGACGCAGTGGATATTCCCCGCGGCCTACGTGGCCGACCACCGCGGGTTGAACGTGCGGCGGCTGACCGATGATGACCTCGACATCGCCAACCGGCCGCACGATCACAACTCGATCTTCGCCCTGGACACCGCCGTGGGCTTCGTGGGCGCCTATTACCCCGGTGTGCGGGTCAACCGCCTGCGCCTGGGTGATCCATCGGTGGCGCCCGGGACCAAGCTCTACTGGCAGCGCGAAGGCGGCTACAACCCCGACGCGCTCAGCGCGCACATGTACAACTTCCTCGAGCTGTGGGGCGGCAGCGATCACATCATGGAAGGCATCGAGAACTGGATCGAGCCGGGCCACACCTGGAGCTTCACCCACCACTACACGATGGTGACCGGCATCGGCCCGGCCGACTACGCCAACGAGGATGCGGTGGTGCATTTCGACAATGAAGGCGGCAGGCTCGAGGTCGCCGTGCCGCGGCTGA
>PUMS01000074.1 GCA_003551485.1 Phycisphaeraceae bacterium
TCCCGACGCGGGGTCGCCCCCGGCGCCGCTGGCCGTGGCTACATGTCGTCATCAGCACTTCACATGGCAGGCTCCTTTCATCCTGCAAGACCAGTCAGACTTCGCCTGACGCACCAGATGACGCAGATGAGCACCGATGATAAGGACCCGCGGACGCACGCGATCGTCGGGGCGGCGATGCAGTGAGCGCATCTGGATGAGGATGGCGACCTGCGCCCGGCAGCGCCGTTGCGTGTTTGGCTGTCTGCGACAGGCCGTCGCCGCCCACTGCCACGACGATCACTGCGACCGCCCACGTTCCTGCCCGACGGGCGGTCAACGGTTATGGCCGGGGGCATCGCCGCCTCCCGGTTCAGACCACCGAATCCTGGCTGGGCAGGTTGTGAGCGGGGGCGGTGTTCAGTTGCACCAGCTTCTCCGATTGCAACTGTTTGGCCTTCTCGGGATCGACGTAGTCGGAGTGGCAGGCGAGTTTGCCCTCTTCATCGCTGCCGGCCTTGGCCATGGCCTTCTTGGTCTTGCTCGCGAGGCGGTGGATCTGGTCCGGCGGCAGCACGCCACGCTGCTCGAGGATGCGCTGCTGCTCCTCGGTCAGGGCGTCGGAGCGCTGTGGCGCCTCCCAGCCGTAACGCGGGTCCTTGCCGGAGGCGAACTCCTGGATTTCCTTGCTGATGCGCACGCTGCACCAGTCGTGGCCGCACATGGCACAGAAGTCGGTATCGACATCAAGGTCCTCATCGTGATAGGCCCGCGCGGTGTCGGGGTCGAAGCTGAGCGCGAAGTGCTTCTCCCAGTTCAGCGCAGCGCGGGCGCGGGTCAGTTCATCATCGCGGTCGCGGCTGCGCGGGATGCCCAGGGCGATGTCCGCGGCGTAGGCGGCGATGCGGTAGGCGATGCAGCCCTGCTTGACATCATCCTTCTTGGGCAGCCCCAGGTGCTCCTTGGGGGTGACGTAGCACAGCATCGCCGCGCCGTGGTAGGCCGCGGCGGTGGCGCCGATGCAACTGGTGATGTGGTCGTAACCGGGGAAGATGTCGGTCACCAGCGGGCCCAGCACGTAGAAGGGCGCGCCGTGGCACAGCCGCCGCTCGAGCTTCATGTTGTATTCGATCTGGTCGAAGGGCACGTGGCCGGGGCCCTCGATCATCACCTGCACGCCCTTGCGCCAGGCGCGCTCGGTCAGCTTACCGAGCGCGACCAGCTCGGCGAACTGGGCCCGGTCGCTGGCATCGGCCAGGCCGCCGGGGCGAAGCCCATCGCCGATCGAAAAGGTCACATCGTACTGCCGCATGACGTCGCAGATGTCTTCCCACAGCTCGTACATCGGGTTCTGCCGGCCGTGATGGATCATCCACTTGGCCAGCAGCGACCCGCCCCGGCTGACGATGCCGATGAGCCGGTCCTTCACCAGCGGCAGATGCTCTCGCAGCACGCCGGCGTGGATGGTGAAGTAGTCCACGCCCTGCGCGGCCTGGTGGCGCAGCGACTGGAGGATGTCATCGTGAGAAAGGTCCTCCAGCCGGCGGCCGATGATCATCGAGTAGATGGGCACCGTCCCGATGGGCACGTGGCTGCTGCGGATGATGGCCTCGCGGCACTCATCGAGGGCGCCGCCGGTGGACAGGTCCATCACCGTGTCAGCACCCCAGTGCTCGGCCCAGCGCAGCTTCTCGACCTCCTCATCGGTGCCACTTGAGACCGGTGAAGCGCCCATGTTGGCGTTGACCTTGGTGCGGCCGGCGCGGCCGATGGCCATCGGGTCGAGCTGATGGCCCAGGTGCACCGTGTTGGCGGGAATGACCATCCGCCCGGCGGCGACCTCGTCGCGCACCTGCTCGGGGCTGAGATGGCCCTCGCGCTCGGCCACGCGCTTCATCTGCGCGGTGGTGGTGCCCAGCCGCGCGTGCTCGAGCTGAGTGATGGGCGTAAAGCCCTCGGGCGGGGTCCACGCCTGGGCGCATTCGTGGTCGGCCACCGACTCGTTGCGGCGCCAGTCCGGCGGCATGAAATCCCATGCGGTCCTGTCCGAGACCGCGGGCATGCCCGGTGTGTCGGGCGAGCTGAACGTGGCGGCACCGGCGCGGCCGGGGGCGATGACCGGCCGCTTTGCAAACGAGCCGGGTGTGGTGGCACGGGCATCGCTGCCGGGGTTGCCGCCCAGGGGCGGGAGTTGGTAGCCGATCTGCTGCGGTGTGGGCTGATCTGAATGGATCATGGGACGCATCCCTTTCGCTACGGGGTCCGTGGGAACGGATCAAGGGAGGGATGCGTCGCCTGAGCGCCGCGTTCGCCTCCCTTCGCCGGTATCAACCGGATCAGGTTCCAAGGGTCTGTTCTCAGTCCCATCGATTTCACTGATGAGACACCCCTGGCGAACACTCCAAGCCTAGGCCCGAGCCGGTCCCATCGCAAGCCACAGGCCCCCGCGGTCAGGGCAAACGCGTGCCGCCCCGGACCCGGACCCCCACTCCTGGCGTGGTCGGCGTGGTTGAGCGTGGTTTATTGAGCCGAATCCGCCAACGCCAGAGAAAAGGACGCCCGCGACTTCTACCTGCAACCGACGGTCCGCCCAGCGCGTGTTCGATGCCGAGCGGTCTGGCACACCGGGGATCCGTACGCGGTCGGCACTGACCCGCACCCGACCACCGGCCAGGTCTGCTTCCAGGTACAGCGCTTCGAGGGTGCGAAGCGGAGTACACGGAACGGGCGGCTCCTCAGGTCAGCAACCATGGCCCCCGCAACGGACGCATGTCACCTCGCGCTGCAGAAGTGCAACCAAAGCGCAGAAGGAAGAATGTACACCTCCCTCGCCCCGGCCTGGATCAGAGCTCTTGCGCCGAGGCGGCAACGCCGCAACGGGCGTCTTACACCCGGAAGATGGCCCCCATCCGCCGGCCCATCAGGATGCTGGCGCCGGCCAGGGTTACCGTCAGCAGGACCATGCCCCACACGCCCATGGCGCTGGCGATGTAGGGGCCATCGCCCAGGCGGTTGAACAGGCTGTAAATGGCCTTCGTGATCGGGTAGTGCGGCTCCTGCTGGGCAAGGATCAGCGAGTCGCTGACCTCGAGCATGGCGAAGGAGAAGGCCAGGATCGCCCCGGCGATCAGGTTCGCCGCGATCAGCGGCAGCACGATCTTGCGGATGGTCCGCAGCGTCGAGGCGCCCAGATTCAGCGCCGCCTCCTCGAGCATTCCCGAGGTCTGCTGCAACCCCGCCGAGGCCGCGCGCACCACGTAGGGCAGCCGTCGCACCGCGTAGGCGATGATCAGCAGCGGGAAGGGGTTGGGGTCGTTGCCCACGATCTGCCAGAAGCCCTCGGTCCCATCGCCGGTGCGGAACGGCCAGGCCAGGCTCATGGCCACGAAGCCGAAGGCCAGCACGATCCCCGGCACGGCCAGCGGCAGCATCGCCAGCCCATCCAGCAGCCAACCCAGCGGCGCCCGGCAGCGGATGTTCAGATACGCGATCGCCAGCCCCGCCAATACGCACAGCACCATCGCCGCGCTGGCCAGGAAGAGGCTGTTGCGCACCGAGGTCATCGCCAGAGGGTGGGTCAGCGCGTTGTCGTAGTGCGACAGCGTCCACTGCGCCGGCAGCACGGAGCGGTACCACTGGCCCTCGACTGAGAACGAGCCGATGACCACCCCCAGGTGCGGCAGCACGGCGATGAAGGTCACCGCCGCGAACAGCCCCGCCGCGCACCACCCGGCGAACCCGGGCAGCGGCCGGACCGTGGCCCCGATCGAGGCCTTCGACTGCATCGCGTGAGCCCGGCCGCCGAAGGCGATCTTGCCAAGGGCATAGCAGCCCACCGCCGCGGCCAGCATCACCACCACCAGGGCGAATGGCCGCGGGTCGGTCTCGACCACCTTCAGACCATCGAACACCTGCACGGGCGTGATCTCGCGGAAGTTGAGCATCAGCGGGGTGCCCAGTTCCGTGAACGACCAGATGAACACGATCGTGCCGCCGGCGAAGATGCCCGGCA